>DATBUB010000016.1:0-12527 GCA_036516555.1 Bacillaceae bacterium | reverse complement strand
CGCCCAATAAAAAGAAGAAACCACCCGCTGCCAGGTATAATATTGCAATCTTCTTATGGTCCACAGTTGTCATGTAGTCCCAGAGCGTGGCACCAAAGCCTCTCTTTTGAGCAACACTACTCACGATTTAACCTCCTTTTTTGGGCTGATTATTTCTCCTGGACTTTCAAGCCCATTAAATACGCTGCCAGGGCATCAATTTGCTCATTAGACAAGTCCCCATAAGTACCAGTCATCTTATTGCCCGGTTTATATTTTTCAGGGTCTTTCAGCCAATCTTTCAATTTATCTTCAGTGTGCGGAAGGATTCCCGCTACTCTTTCACGCTCGCCAAAGTTTGCAAGGTTCGGTGCAACTCGAGCTTGCGGCGGTGTTTCATTGCCCGTCGTTACAGCGTGGCAGGAAGCACAGCTTTGCTGGAAGATCTCTTCCCCTTTAGTGGCAAGCTCTGTTTCTGGTTTTGGCTCTTCGGCATTTTTCATGTCGGCAGCCCATTGCTCAAACTCATCCGATGGAATGGCTTTGACCTTAAAGTCCATGTAGGCATGTGAAGGTCCGCAAAGCTCAGCACATTTTCCGTAGAAGATGTTCTTCGCTTCCGACGCTTTTTTGCCATCGATGGTGAGCCAGAACTTATTGATGTTATCCGGGTTTGTATCCAGTTTCCCACCAAGAGGCGGAACCCAGAAAGAGTGCTTAATATCAGCAGAAGTCAATTGAAAATAAACCTTTTGGTCCGTCGGGAGAACCAGGTCCTGACTGGTCAGGATACCTAGATCCGGATATTCAAATTCCCACCAGTACAGATGTGCACGGACATTGACGACAAGCGCTTCGGGATTGCCATCTTTGTCTTTTTTGCCGATGGAAGAAACGTCTCCTTGATAGAAGGTGGTGGCAACCGTTGGAACTGCAAGGATCAGAAGCAAAATGATCGGGATAATGGTCCATACAAGTTCCAAAACGTGGCTTCCTTCGACTTGCTTCGGTATTTTGTTTTCTTCTCCTTTTTTGCGGCGGAAGCGGATGATGGCTACGGTATAGATGATGACAACCACAACGATGACCAACACCATAATGCCCAAGCTCAGAAGAATGAGATCATACTGTTGCTGAGCAACTTCACCTGCCGGCTGAAGCGCAGACAGGAACGGCTCGCCGCATCCTGACAGGATGAGCGCCAACATCGTGAAAACCGATATGAGACGCCACTTTTGCAGCCATTGTTTCATAGTTTAATCAAACCCCTCTTTCGTTAGTGTCTTAGTGGTAACAAGGACCGGGTCTTTCTATATGGATTTCTTTAAAAAAGAAAGAATTCCCACGTTTATAGGACGGTGGCAATGACCATCGCCGTAAATAGGATAGTTAGGTAATTCAAGGAATAGACAAACATTCTCTTGGCCCACTTGATATCATCCTTCATTTTATACCCTGCAAGTCCCATGACAAGCCACCCGATATTCAGGACGGTCGCCAGTACGACAAAAGGCAGGCCCAATGAAGTCATAAAAAATGGAATCGGCAGCAATAATGCCACCCAGACCACAATATGGCGCTTTGTCACTGCAAAGCCTTTAACCACCGGCAGCATGGGAATGCCTGCCGCTCTGTATTCTTCTGCCCTTCTCATAGCTAGTGCATAAAAGTGCGGCGGCTGCCAAACGAACATCACCAAGAACAGCATCCAAGCCATCGCAGGCAAAGCGGGATCAACTGCAGCCCATCCAATCAACGGAGGAAATGCACCCGAAAAGCTGCCGACAACAGTGTTGCTTACATGCCGCCTCTTCGACCACATGCTGTAGATCACTACATAGCTGATGACGCCAGCGATTCCAATCAAGCCAGTTGTAAGGTTGGCCATAAACAGCATGCCCAATCCCAAACCGATAAAGGTGAAGCCGATTGCCAAGACTTTGGGGCCGCTTATTTTTCCTGTGACGGTCGGCCTTTCTTTGGTCCTTTCCATGATGGGGTCGATATCACGGTCGATATAATTATTGAGTGCGCATGATCCGCCCATGATCAACGATGAACCAAGGAGGGTGAATATCACAATGTCAATCGATTGCAGGAAATGCTGGCCAGTGAAAATAAAAGCAAGCCACAATCCGGTGAAGGTTGTGATCAAGTTAGAGTTTACTATGCCGATCTTGATGAGGGCCATAAAGTCTTTCCAGGCCGTCGTCTGAGGAACGGATGATTCTTCTGCTGCTGACAAAACACGACTGTTTTCCACTGCTTCTCCTCCTCTCTCTATTTAATAATGATTGTCATCTACCATTACTATAATGCAAAATCGGCTCATTTTCTCCAATTCCAAGCAAAAGTCAGTATTTGTTCACTAATTTGCCTATTGCTCCATCTTCCCATATGTAACCGCTGCACCCTTAAGTGTACCATAAACATTGTTTAAAACAGAATGTAATGGATAAGAGTAAGGCGAAGCTGGATTGTTTGCAGCATGAACCATCAATAGTATATTTAATCATAAGAGGGTCCGATTTTGGCTCGGGTTTTGTCTTGAAGTTTGTCAGAATTGTGTCAAGATCCTATCCGGACACTCACCTATTATTTTTAGCAAATTTTAGCCTTTTTTTCAAGTTATCCTGTCCATCATGGATTCTGTAACAATTTTGTCGGTTGTAATTTCTCCGGCCATTCTGTAATATCGGTAAGGGATTATAGTTACTATAAAAAGCAATGACTGAAATTATATAAAGAAGGTGATTTTTTGCACCGAAAACTAAAATGGTTTGCCGTACTGACGTCAGTCGTGATGCTGATGGTGCTTCTTGGCGGGGCATTGGTCACAAAGACCGGTTCGGAAATGGGCTGCGGAAGGTCATGGCCTCTCTGCAATGGAGAATTCATCCCTTCCCAAATTACATCAGAACTCGTCATTGAGCTTGCGCATCGTCTTGTTTCCGGAAGTGCCGGAATTCTGGTATTGCTGCTCTCATACTGGGCGTGGAAAGCCATTGGTCATAAGAGGGAAACAAAGCCCCTGGCTATTTTGTCCGTATCTTTCCTTGTGCTGCAGGCTTTGATTGGTGCTGCCGCCGTAATGTGGGGACAATCGGATTTCGTCCTTGCCCTTCATTTCGGGATCTCGCTCATTTCCTTTGCGGCCGTACTGCTCCTGACATTGCTCATATTTGAAGAAGACCATCAATTTGATGCAAGGAAACTTGTTTTGGATAAAAAAATGAAAGCCCACATCATTGGCATCACCGTTTATACATATGCCGTGGTATATACGGGGGCCCTTGTCAGGCATACGGAGGCAAGCCTGGTATGCAGGGACTGGCCACTATGTACAAACGGGGCGTTTTCCCTGCCTGCCAATCAGTTTGAATGGATACAGATGGGACATCGGGCTGCAGCTGGAATTGTCTTTCTTTGGATTGGGTACATGATGGTCATGGCGATCAGACATTACCGTGATCAAAAAGTCATCTATTGGGGATGGATTATAGCTTTCACCATTGTGTCGCTTCAAGTGGCATCCGGTGCTACCGTTGTGCTGACAAGCCTGAACATATTCGTAGCTTTGGCCCACGCGCTCTTTATATCGTGCCTGTTTGGTTTATTAAGCTACTTCATTCTTCTTGTAACCAGAAGCAAAATAAGCGAAGCTGCAGGAACAATACCTTCTGAACCCGTGCAAAATAACGAAATCAAGGGGCCTGAAGTCCTCATTCAATAATTACCAGACAAAAATGCACAGTCTCCCGACTGTGCATTTTGTTATTTATCCATTTCAATCAGCAGATCGCCCGGCTGGATGGCTTCACCGTTTTGAACATGGATGTTTTTGACGGTGCCGGTGAATGGTGCCTGTACTGTCGTTTCCATCTTCATGGCTTCCGTAATCATCAGGTGGTCCCCTTTATTGACGGCTTCTCCTTTTTGGACAAGGACCTTCAATACGGTTCCCGGCATGGTGGCCCCAATGTGGGTGCTGTTTTTCGGGTCGGCCTTTTGTTTTGCCGCGACGGTAGATTTTACACTCTCGTCCTTAATGATGACTTCCCTCGGCTGGCCGTTCAGTTCAAAATAGACGACTCTGGTGCCATCCGCCTGAGATTGACCAATGGATACCAGTTTTACAATCAGTGTCTTCCCTGTTTCGATCTCCACTTCAATCTCTTCTCCCAGCCTCATGCCATGCAGGAACGTAGGAGTATCCAGTACTGAAATGTTTCCAAACTGATTGCATGTTTGGTTGTATTCGAGGAAAACTTTTGGATATAGGGCATAGGCAATGACATCATTCTTGGATACTTCCCCGCCCGTTTCTTCTTCAAGTTCTTTCTTCAGCCTGTCTAAATCTACCGGTTGCAGCAGTTCCCCAGGCCTTACCGTTATCGGGTTGCGGTTTTTTAGTATCACTTTTTGGAGCTGCTCTGGGAATCCTCCATGAGGCTGTCCCAAATAGCCCTCAAAAAGCTCAATCACCGAATCCGGGAAATCGATATTCATGCCTTTTTCCAGCACATCTGCTTCAGAAAGGTTGTTTTGAACCATAAAGAGAGCCATGTCTCCGACGACTTTTGATGAAGGGGTGACCTTCACAATATCCCCAAACATTTGGTTGACGCGGCTATACATGTTTTTCACTTCATCCCATCTGCTGCCCAGCCCAACCGCTTTGGCCTGCTGCTGAAGATTGCTGTATTGTCCGCCAGGCATTTCATGTTTGTAAACTTCAGCATGAGGCGCCATCATGCCGCTTTCGAAACCGCTGTAATATTTGCGCACATCTTCCCAATAGGCAGAAAGCTCATCTGCCGCAGCAATGTCGATTTCCGGCCTGCGTTCTGATTGCTCCAATGCATAATACAAGGAATTCATGCTTGGCTGGGAAGTCATTCCGGACATTGAGCTTAAAGCCGTGTCCACGATATCAACCCCTGCTTCAATCGCCTTGGCATAAGTGAAAATACCATTCCCGCTCGTATCGTGCGTATGCAGGTGGATTGGAATGTCGACGGTATCCTTCAATTCCGATATGAGCCTGTAAGCCGCATCCGGTTTTAGGAGGCCCGCCATATCTTTAATCCCGAGTATATGGGCTCCTTGCTGTTCAAGTTCCCTTGCCATGTTTTTATAATAGTCCACATTGTATTTGGCACGCGATGGATCATTGATATCACCTGTGTAACAAATCGCGGCTTCGGCAATTTTCCCTGATTGTCTTACTGCATCGATCGCCACTTCCATGCCTTTGATCCAGTTTAAGCTGTCAAAAATTCGGAAGACATCAATCCCCGCATCGGCCGATTGGTCCACGAACTCACGGATGACGTTATCGGGGTAATTCTTATAGCCCACGGCATTTGAAGCGCGCAACAGCATTTGGAACAGAAGATTCGGTATCTTTTTCCTCATTTTGGCCAGTCTGTCCCACGGGTCTTCCTTCAGGAATCTGTATGCCACGTCAAAAGTGGCACCGCCCCACATCTCAAGAGAGAATAAATCCGGCATCAAGGCAGAAACCGGTTCCGAAATCCGCAGTATATCATTCGTCCGGACCCTTGTGGCAAGCAATGATTGATGAGCATCCCGGAACGTGGTATCGGTAAGAAGCACCTTCTCCTGCTCTTTCACCCATTGTACGACGCCGTCTGCTCCTTTTTCTTCCAGAACATATTTTGTTCCTCCAGCCGGTTTCCCTTCAGGGGACACTCTAGGGATTTGAGGTGTCGGGAAAATCGGTTTTTTTCCTTTTTCGATTCCCGGGAAGCCATTCACAGTAATGGTACCGATATAGGTAAGCATCTTTGTGCCTCTGTCTTTGCTCTCGGCAAAGGTAAACAGCTCCGGTGTTTTATCGATAAAAGACGTATTATATTCTCCCGTAATGAACTTTTCATGCCTTACAACGTTGATGAGGAAAGGAATATTGGTTTTTATTCCCCGAATCCTGAATTCCTGCAAGTTTCTGACCATTTTGGCTGCAGCTTGTTCAAATGTCATGGCGTGCGTAGACAGCTTGACCAGAAGCGAATCATAATACGGTGTTATGACAGCTCCCTGGAAACCGTTTCCTGCATCAAGCCGCACTCCGAATCCGCCGCCAGAACGGTAGGCCATTATCTTCCCGGTGTCCGGCATAAAATTGTTAAGCGGATCCTCCGTTGTCACACGCGACTGGATTGCGTACCCGTGCATATGTATGTTTTCCTGGGCCGGAATACTAATGATGTCCCCATGCAACGGATGCCCTTCAGCGATATGAATTTGGGAATGCACAATATCAATGCCTGTTATCATTTCTGTGATCGTATGCTCAACTTGGATGCGCGGGTTGACTTCAATAAAGTAAAAATCCTTACCGGATACGAGGAACTCAACCGTACCTGCATTCAAATAGCTGACATTTTTCATCAGATCAACGGCTGCATTGCAAATCCTTTGCCTCATTTCTTCCGAAAGGGATACACACGGTGCAATTTCAACTACTTTTTGATGGCGGCGCTGAACGGAACAGTCCCTCTCATACAAGTGGACAATATTGCCTTCTGCATCTCCCAGGATCTGTACTTCAATATGCTTCGGATTTTCTATGAATTTTTCTATATATACTTCATCATTACCAAATGCAGCTTTAGCTTCGGATTTTGCCCTCTCATATGCTTCCTTCATTTCCTCGCTGTTCCGGACGATGCGCATCCCTCTGCCTCCGCCTCCAAGTGAGGCTTTGATGATGGCAGGATATCCATTCTCTTTTCCGAAAAGATCCGCTTCGTCCAAGCTTTTGACTGGCCCGTCACTGCCGGGAATAACCGGAATTCCAGCATGAATGGCCTGCTGTTTGGCCTTGACCTTATCCCCGAACATGTCAAGATGTTCAGGTTTGGGACCGATGAATATCAATCCTTCTTCTGCACAGCGTTTTGCCAGTTCAATATTTTCCGACAAGAACCCATACCCAGGGTGTATGGCATCCACCCCTGCCTTCTTGGCAATATGGATGATCCCCTCGATATCCAGGTAAGCATCGATGGGTTTCTTCCCTTCTCCGACCAAGTAGGCTTCATCCGCTTTATACCTGTGGTAAGACCCTGTATCTTCCCTTGAATAAACAGCGACTGTACTGATATTTAATTCGGTACAGGCCCTGAAGACACGGATAGCAATTTCTCCCCTGTTTGCAACCAGAACTTTTTTGATTTTACGCATGAATGTTCTCCCCTTTACAAAACAGTGTTAATAATCCTGTTGTTATTTATATGTACGATGCTGGACCTTCTGAAAGCTGTTTACATTGGCCCTTGATATGTCAGGCTGCTGCTCAGGAACAGCCTGTCTGGACCTGTATCTTTCATCGAAGTTTTTAAACATCGAGACATTTGCAAGAATTCCCATCGACATAGACAACATTATAAGCGAAGATCCTCCATAGCTGATAAAAGGAAGTGTTACACCTGTTATCGGAATGAGGCCTGACATGCCTCCGAGGTTTATAAACGATTGTATGGCAATCATGCTTGAAATGCCAATGGCAAGCATGCTCCCGAACGGATCACGTGAACGGATACCAATAAATATCCCCCGGAGTACAATATAAGATAGTCCGCAAACAACTATAGCCACTCCGGCCACGCCAAGTTCCTCAGCAATAATGGCCATGATAAAGTCAGTGTGCGCTTCCGGCAGATACCCGAGCTTTTGGACACTTTGCCCAAGTCCGAGGCCTTTCACCCCTCCGGACCCAATAGCCAGGTAGGAATTGACAAGTTGAAATCCCTCTTTAGCCGCCCTGCCAAATGGATCCAGAAACCCTTGGATCCGTCCCAGCCGGTTTTCGGTAAAAATGGATTCATACTTTATAATCAAGAGCGGAACAAGCGCTGCAGCCATCAATAAGCCCATCCCAAAAAGCTTCATGATGGTTTTTAACCGCATTCCCGAGCTTAATATGATCGACAGGCCAATCAAGAAAACTATAAGTGCGGTTCCATTATCTGGCTCGGCAGCAATAAGGAAACAGACAAAAACCAAATATACAAGCGGCGGAAACACGCCCTTGTTGAACTGGTCAATGTATGACTGCTTATTGGAGTAAGCAGCCGACAGATAGATGATCACAGTTATTTTGACAAACTCGGAAGGCTGAATTTTTCTGGACCCTAGGTTTATCCAGCTTTGGGCGTTGTTGGTTACATGCCCGAAAACAGTTACGGCGAAAAGGCCGAGGACTGCAAGCAGTGTAATCGAAATAAGGATTTTTTTATTTCGGTATGCCTTATAAGGAAAGATGGCAAAGGCCAAAAATACCACAAAGGCAATAAGCAAATTCACTTTTTGTTTTTGGTAGAAAAAATCCGGAGCCTTCTCGTACCATTGTACAGCCATCACCATGCTCGCACTGTAAACCATCACTAGACCAAACAGGCAAAGCAGTATGTAAACGACGATAAGGGAATAATCATAGGATTTCAATACTTTTTTCAACATAGTACTCTTCCATTCTTTTAAATCTCAAGTTTTCCGGGGCGGTTTGTACAAAAAAACCCAAACAATTACTTAGAACTGTTTGAGTTATGGTGTACATGTCTTCTTCCTGATCAACAGCTTGTCCAGAACGATTCCTCCGGTATTTTCACACGGATGCCTTATTTTTTGGTCGATGCTTCATGCAGGGAGGAAAGGCGCCTTTCCAGTGAATCAAGCAATTCTTTTCCGTCCTTTTCATCGACGAGGCCGAGGCGTACGGCAAAATCTATTTCACGAGACAAGCCAAACATCTGAGTATCCAGCACCTCTTCATATAATGGGCACTGAGGCATAGTCAGGTTGTCCATTTGCACCTGAATCAACCGTAAAATCTTTTCAGCGTCTGCCCTAAGAAGAGTATAGGCTTTTTCCCGATGATCTATTTTCATTTCAGACACCACAATGATCCCCCTGTCTCCGAACAAATAGACAATACTATCTGTAAATTTTACCGTTAAAAAGCTTAAATTGCAAGGGGAAAGACAGCATGCCCATCATTAAAAAATGCTCCAGCCATATCTTTTGCTCATTATCTCCAACAGCTTGAGCCCTGCTACACTGTTGCCTGCAGCATCCAATGCCGGCCCAAATATTCCGATGCCGCACTCACCTGGGATTGAACCCATGATTCCTCCTGATACACCGCTTTTTGCGGGAATCCCCACCCGAATGGCAAATTCTCCGGATGCATTATACATCCCGCACGTCACCATGAAGGTTTTGCAGATTTTGGCTATATCCTTCGGGATGGTTTGCCTGCCTGTGTACGGGTCACATCCATCCATTGCGAATACAGCCCCGACTCTCGCAAGGTCGGAACAATTCATTTCAATGGCACACTGCCGTGTGTACAGATCCATAAGCTCTTCCACATGCCCGGTTACGATCCCATGCTGCTTTAAATAATAACATAGCGCCCTGTTCAAAAAGGCTGTGTCAAATTCGGACCTAGCCACAATCTCATTATAGGTTGTCTCATGGTCATCCGTCAGCTGCCCTACAAAATCAATGAGCTTCTCCCATTTTTCTTCTATTGTAGATCCTGCAATCATATCTGTTACTGCCAGCGCCCCCGCATTGATCATCGGATTGAGCGGTTTTGAGGGCTTGATGGTCTCAAGCCTGACGATGGAATTGAATGGGTCTCCAGTCGGCTCCATGCCTACCCTGTTGAATACATAATCGGTTCCCCGCTCCATGAGAACGTAGGCGAGGGTGATCACCTTTGATATACTTTGCAGTGTGAATTTCTCCAAATGCCTGCCTGCATTATAATAAGTCCCGTCTTTGTGAAAAATGGCAACTGCCACGTCTGATGGATCTTCTCTTCTAAGAGCCGGTATATAGTCGATGACTTCACCCTTTTTTGTATAAGGCATCACCAGTTTCAACATTTCCGCCAATTCTTCGTTGCTAGTACATGTCATGGCTGCACCTCCCAGTGTTGTCTGATTGACCGCTGCTTTTATTTTGGCCTATTAAGAGATATAATTTACAGGAAGGAAAAGGAGGCAGTTCAGATGGAAACAATTATGCCGATCAAAGGCAAGGTTAAATTCCCGATCACATTGGATGCAGGGGTCTGGATTTTTGATGATCGCCGCATTGACTTAAATACATACTTTACGGATGGAGCAGAAACCAAAAGCGACGAGGAAGAATTCACCGTTGCTTCGAAACATTGGGACCGCGCAATCAAAGAGGGTGCTGTTTCCCCGCCTACATTGAAATCAGAAAGACAGTATGAAAAAATGAAAGTCCTGACGGGATCCTTCGGTATTATGCTTGAGCCGTTCCTTAGGAATGCCGAACCTGCTGAAGGTGCTAGCACACTGGTAATTGAAACGGCTGCCGGTGATGTTTCTCTTCCCCTTGAAACAGGATATAAACTCATCATGGCTTTTTCAAAAAACGGAAAACCGCTCAGGGAGGACGGCCCCGTCCATATTCTCTATCCCGACGGTTCAAACAGGGAGAACCCCATCAAACAGGTTCGTGCATTTCGCATTGAATAAACATTATAGCCAATGGCTCTTCAAACAGGAGGATTCCTTTTGGAGGGCTATTTTTTTTGAAGAAAAGCTGATTTTTACATCTGAGGAGGTTAGGGAAAGTCGGAGCCAGAACCTTCCATCGTTCATATGGATGAAGGCTGAACTCAGGCACCCCTTATTGCAGGGTGCCCTTCGATTCATAATAAATCGGCTGCCAGCTGAGCGAGGCCGGAGCGCTCCCCCTTGACAAGCTTGATATGGCCTGCAATAGGCTCTTCTTTGAACCTTTCCGATATATAAGTCAATCCATTATTATATTCATCCAGGTACGGATGGTCGATCTGTTCGGGGTCCCCCATAAACACAATTTTGCTTCTCTCTCCCACCCGGGTGAGAATGGTCTTTGCCTCATGCTTTGTAAGGTTTTGCGCCTCATCAATAATGATGAATTGGTCGGGGATGCTGCGGCCCCTGATATAGGTCAGTGCTTCCACTTCGATGGAACTCATTCCTGCGAGGATGGCATCCAGTTCCCCCGGTTTCTTTGTATTGAACAAATATTCCAGATTATCATAAATGGGCTGCATCCAAGGCCGGAGTTTTTCTTGTTTTTCACCCGGAAGATACCCGATATCTTTCCCGACTGGCACAATCGGTCTCGCGACAAGCAGCTTTTTATACATCCTCAGATCTTCCGTCTGCATGAGGCCTGCGGCAAGGGCCAGGAGCGTTTTGCCGGTACCGGCCTTACCCGTAAGAGTAACGAGCTGAATATCTTTTCTAAACAGCAGTTCGGCCGCCATGGCCTGCTGGGCATTTCGCGGCTTGATTCCCCAAATCGATTCATGCTGGTGGATAAATTTTTTTATTGCGGCACCTGAGTGGTCCACTATTCCCAGGCCGGAGGAAGAACTGCCCATTTCGTCTTTCATGATCAAGAATTGGTTGGGATAAAAAGCGCCATTCCTGACCTCTCCTGTTGGCAGTTCTCCTTTTTCGTAAAAAGCCTTCAGCAATTCCCTATTTAAGTAAACTTCTTTATAACCATGATATAAATAGTCCACTTCAACGACCCGGTCACTGAGGAAATCTTCCGCCGTTAGCCCGATTGCATCTGCTTTTACGCGGAGCAGGGCATCTTTGCTGACCAGAATCACGGGTTTCCCGCTTTCTTTGGCCTCTTCTTCAAGCGCAATGTTTTTGGCAACGGCCAATATACGGTTATCATTCGTTTTTTCAATAAAGATTTCCTGGAGCTGTTGAAAAGACCGATGGTTCAATTCAATTCTCAGCGTACCCCCGCTTTCCAAGATTATTTGCTCATGAAGCTTACCGCTTTGCCTGAAGCCGTCAATCAATTTGGAAATATGTCTTGCATTTCTGCCGATTTCGTTCAAGTAGCGCTTTTTGGAATCGAGCTCTTCAAGGACAACGGCAGGAATGATAATGTCGTTGTCCTCAAAAGCGAAAATCGCATTCGGATCCTGCAACAAGACATTCGTATCCAATACGTATATTTTCGTCAAATTGATGCCCCCTGCTCCTTTTTAATAATATATGAAGCGTCATATTGGCCGGTTCCATGCACACATGTCCAAATAGTACGGCTCTTTCCCTGAAATATATGAGTCCGCGAATAAAGATAGAATTCTTTTGGATAATAAGAAAAGCGGAGGGCGCCTGATTAGCCCCGACAAGCATAAGGCGAAACTTGCAGGAGGTCCTGACCTCCGGAGAGTTTTGGCTTATGACCTCGAGGGGCTGGCGCCCGGAGCTGGACATTAGAAAAGCAGAGACGACTGCTCATCGACGTACGGGCTGGACGGACTCCGACTGAGATAAAGGAAACACGGTGAGCGAAGCGAATCGATGTTGACTTATCGTAGGGAGGTGGCCGGAAGGCCGCTAGTCGATAGGAGCCGAAGCTGGACAAAGAAAAGCGGAGGTGCCCTGCTTAGCCCCGACAAGCATAAGGCGAATCATGCAGGAGGCCCTGGCCTCCGGAATGATTTGACTTATGACCTC
>DATBUB010000015.1:0-6703 GCA_036516555.1 Bacillaceae bacterium | reverse complement strand
ATCATGAGGAGTTGTTGATATGGGGAACATATTTATTTTTACTCTGGCAGCGGCCATTCTATTTATATTCTTAGCCGTGCCTCTAATGTCATCCAGGAAAATAAAGAAGAAAAAAGGTCATGGAGCCCTGAATGTAAAGATTGAAATTGCCTTCGCCTTCATAACCATCTGGTTTATCTTATTTGCTGTTTATTATCTTTCGAATGTAGACAGAACCGTCAGTTCGCTATGGCTGCCTTTATTGATTTTTTCGGTCATCGGGGCGGTACTTTCAAGCGGGCGGGAAAGATTGCTGAAAAGCATCGTGCTTCTTGGCAGCTTATTCTTTGCCATCTTTATCTTGAGTGCCCCATTTTTCAATGCGGACGAGAAATATCAAATTTCTAAAATGGATGAAAAAGTAGAGATCCAGGCATTTGACGAAACGAAAACACCGGCAAGCGTTCCGCCCAAGTTTGCCAGAAATAAAATGAAGAAAGCCTTTGGCCAAGTGCCAAACACAAGCTATTACGAACTTGGTGAGCTGCAGATACAAAAAGTGAACGGCGATTATGTCTATATTGCGCCTGTCGAATTTTCTGGGGTCTTTAAATGGATGAGAGGCAAAACAACTCCGGGGTATTTTACCATGAGTGCCACCGATGCATCGCATAATCCTAAATTTATCAAGACGGAAATGACTTACTCGCCATCTGCTTATTTTGGAAAAAATCTTGAAAGGCACATCCGCAATCAGAATCCGGGTCTAATATTTTACGGAGACCCGCAGCTTGAAGTCGATGATGACGGCAAGCCATATTATATCCGCACGTATGGAAAATTCATTTCAGCCCGGAATGGTTTTGATATGGACGGGATTGTCTTGGTTGACCCGGCATCCGGCCAAAGCAAGAAATATACATTGAATGATGTTCCTGCATTCATTGACGGAGCTGTTTCACCAGAGGCGGTCAGCCTGCAAAACAGCTATTATGGAAACTATGTACACGGCTTTTGGAACAGCCTTTTTGGAAAAAAAGATGTCAAGCTCCCGTCCGATGAAGGGACCGAAGCCAATGTGAGCCCCATCTTTACTGAAGATGGCCAAATGTTCTATTTCACGGATTTCACCTCTCCGAAAGAAGGCGTGGACTCCATGCTGGGGTATTCTTTGACAGACGGGCGAACCGGAAAAGCCACATACTATACAGGCAATATGGAAGAATCCTATATGGATTCCCAGGGAGCTCTTGAAATTATTGAAAAGAAATTCATCGAGAAAAAGTGGAAAGGGCAAATGCCGGTGCTGTATAACTTTTACGGTGAAGCAAGCTGGCTGACTCCTGTTCTGGATTCAAACGGATTTTTGCAAAATTACTTTATTGTTTCAGCGGCCAATCCCGAAATCTCCGTCTATGCCGGAACTCCAAATGAAGCGCTTAAGCTGTACAAGACAGCCCTTCAGCGTGGCGGCAGCTCGGTGAACGGTTCATCAAAGGCCGAAGAAAAAGCGGTTTCCGGCAGCATACTCCGCGTCTATAAAGAGAAAAGCGGTGACTTTACCGTCGTATCTTTTTACCTGGATACAAAGCAAAACTTTATGGTATCATCCGAGAACAGCCCTCTCGCCATCTATATGGCGGAAGGCGACCGTGTCCAGCTAACCTACTTGGACACAGGGGAAACGTTCTTGCCAGTAAAAGAAATAAAGATCGAAGGCTTGGAATAAAAACGAACCCTGAAACAGCTTTATGTTTCAGGGTTTTTACTATTGATATAAGATTTCCCGAGCTATTCAATCGTTTCCAGCAGCCTCATCCGGTAGGCATTCATGGCCGTTTCACCCAGATGGTCAAGAAGATTATAGTTGGCATAGGCACCCACAACGGCTCCTATCCCCGGAACCATCTGCAGCATCTTGGCCAGATCGATATAATCGCGGTAATCCTGCTGGAAATCACGCCAGTCCATATCCGTTAGTTTATCTTTTTGCTGCTCCCAATCCTGAATGATCTGAAACGTTTCCCTGCGCTTTTCATCACTTGAAAAAGCAAGCTGAAAAACATGCAGAACGAAAAGGCGCTCTGCGTATTCAGTCGTATCAAAGCCGTAGACGGCAGCGGCTTCAAAAAGAAACTTCATTTTAATGGACAACAGCAAGGGAAAATCGGCCAGTCCCAGCAAAATGCCGCCAGCCCCGGTGCCAGCCCCTTCAATGACTGCGGTTTTCCGATAGACAGAAAGCTTCTCCTTCAGCCGCTCATCCCGTTCTTCAAGGCTCAATCCGGCTCCCTGCCGCTTTTTTGTTGTGATATTCGAGCCAGCCAGCGTAGCCTTCACCATATTTTTGATGCTCTCGGTCATTATGGTATGTACTTTTTCGGGAATCATGCCATTGATTTTCGTTTGTGCATTTTTTGATATCCTGTTCAGCAGACTGGACTTTTTCATGATTTTTCTACTCCATGCCTGCAATTCATCATGAACCTTCCTTTCGTATTCGCTCATGCCTATTCACCAGCCCATTCGGATGTATTTATTGATTTATATCCATCTTCGCTGATTTTGACCGGCTTCTCAATGTTTATTCCATAAAAAAACTGGCCCGCATTATATGGACCAGCTTGTTAAGTGAATTACATTACTGATATAGATGATTGATCGGCTTGCCGCCATCCAACTTCTCAAGAAAATCGTCAATTTCAATCGGAATCAGCATGAAAGCAGTTTCGTTCCCGGCGGTATCTTCAGTGGCATCCAGCAGCAGGTCAATGTCAATGCACTGTTTTCCCATTTCCGGCCTCCTATCCGAAGCACACGGCTTCCGGTTTCTTATTAAAGAGTTCGCAATACTTCTTCTTTTTTAGGGGGTAACCCCTCTCTTTCAATAAAAAAATTAGCGAGAAAATAGCTCTTTTTGCCTTTACCCTATTTCATCCCCGCGTAAACATCTTTTTATTAAAAAATTTGCGAAGCCTGCAAAAGCTAACCGGACATACATATTAATGTGCCTCCCGTCCATACTAATTTGGAATAAAAGGAGGAATCCAACGATGGAATTGCCAGCGGGTGCCGGAGGAAAAAGCAAAGATAAATCAGAAAAAAAACTTGCCTGGTGGCAGCTGTCCCTGATAGGCGTCGGATGCATCATCGGCACGGGCTATTTTCTCGGCTCAGGAATTGGGATCAGGATGACGGGCCCTTCCATCCTCGTTTCCTTTATCCTGGCCGCTCTTGGAACCTACATCGTGTTCGAAGCTTTGGCAAAAATGTCAGCCAAAGACCCTCAGAAAGGCGCGTTTCGTTCATACGCAAAGAAGGCATATGGCAGATGGGCCGGATTCAGCAGCGGCTGGGTGTATTGGTTCTCCGAAATGCTGATCACCGGAAGCCAGCTCACGGCATTGTCCATCCTCTCCAAATTTTGGTTTCCAGATGTCCCGCTGTGGGTGTTTGCCTCGGGCTATGCCATCTTTGGCGTCATCGTCGTCGTCATCGGCACGAAAGGTTTTGAACGGATCCAAAATATATTTGCCGTCATCAAAGTGGCTGCCATCGCTATGTTTATTGTACTGGCAGTGGCCGTCATATTTGGGTATTTTGGAGGGACAGGCAATGACCTGAAGCTGCCCACAACTTTCACTGATTTTGTCCCTAAAGGTTTTACCGGCGTATGGTCGTCTTTAATCTTTGGCTTTTATGCCTTTGGCGGCATTGAAATTATGGGGATTTTGGCCACCCGGCTGAAAAACAGGAACGACACCTATAAATCCGGAACTGTCATGCTCATAATTTTGACTTCGGTTTATTTGCTCTCTCTCATATTGGCAACGGGACTGGCGGCAGCCGATCGGTTCAACACCGAGGAAAGTCCGTTCGTCATTGCTTTGGAGCGGTACAATCTGGCCTTTTTTCCCCATGTTTTTAATGGCGGAATCATCATTGCCGGTTTTTCCACGATGTCAGCCTCCCTGTTCGCGGTGACGAGCATGATCGTCACCTTATCGGAGGATGGAGATGCCCCAAAGTTTTTTTCGAAAAAAGGGAAATTAAAAGTTCCTCCCTACGCTCTGGGACTGACGATATTCGGCCTTATCGTCTCCATTGTCGTAGCACTTTTAATGCCGGACAGAGTGTATGAATACATCACGACGGCCGCCGGCCTCATGCTCCTTTACAACTGGTTCTTCATCCTTGTTTCCTTCCCGAAGCTGATCAAGGCAACAGGATTCGATCATGTAAAGAGGTTTATCGGAATGGGCTTGATCCTCTTGGCGATCAGCGGAACCCTGATTGAGAAATCGAGCCGTCCGGGATTCTTTGTGAGCATCCTGTTTGTTGCTTCTGCTCTTGGGGCCCTTTTCATCATTACAAAAATGAATAAGAAGAAAAAGAAACTGTCGCCGCAGGAGACTTGATTTTTTAGAGTTTGCTCATGCTTGAACTGCGAAAGATTAAAACAGCATCTTTGCCGCTTCGATTCCAAAATAGATTCCAAACCCAATGAGGGATAATCCAGAAAGGATGGAAATATAGACGAGCACCCTATCAGACAGCAGCCTTCTGAAGCCGCTTGCAATGCCGGCCATCGTAATATCCCATAGCAATAGTCCAAGAAAAATCGCAAAGCTGTACAGCATGACGGTCATCGTATCATATTGCGCTGCGGTCTTGGCTAAGACAGAGCCATAGATCCCCAGCCAGAATAGGATGGTCAATGGATTGGAGATGGACATCAAAAAGCCGGACATGAATGATTTCGCGGCAGACTCATCCCGGCTCCTCGTCAAGTTTGCGACTTTTCCGGCACTGACAAGGCTTTCAATGCCTGTATAGGTAAGGACAAAACAGCCAAATGACCAAAGGAACGTTTTCATAAAAGGGATTTCAAGAAAATGCACGACTCCCAGATACACGGCCAACATGTAAACGGCATCTGCCGTCATAGCCCCCAGCCCAACAAGCCATGCATGGAAAAAACCGCTCTTGATGCCTTTGTCCAGCTGGGCGGCATTCACTGGACCAATCGGCGCGGCAAGAGACAGCCCCAAAAACACATAGCCCAAAAAAGTTCCCATCCAAACAGCCCCTTGTCCCTTATTGTGTACAATCTGTCTGTCCCATTCTATTCACGGGCCGGGGGTTGTACCACTCCTATTTGGAAATGGGAAACATAAAAAAGCTGACATCTTCTCTGTCAGCTTTTTCTTATGTCAGCCAAGGTTCGGCGGCATCCTATTCGGATTCTCGCGGATAGCGGAAGGCGAAAGGGGCTCGGAGGTTTCCCTCAGGGCAGCCGGCGGCGTGTCATGAATATAAGGAGGAGCGGGCCGCAATACGGGCTTGTCGCCAAACGGAACAGGGTTTTGAACGTAATTAAAGGTACCTTCTCCATCCATGCTTGGTCCATATGCCCATCGTCCTTCTGAACTTTGATTCCCTCTTGAGAAGTTAAAGAGAGTATAGGAAACCTCGCGTTTCTCGAGCTGCCTCGGGAATGTGCTCGGTACCACGATATTCTCTTTCTCCTCCAGTTCCCGGATGGCGGCGATCCATTGGTTCTGATGCATCGTATCACGAGCAATCAGCCAGGAAAGCATATCCTTCACACCGCGGTCGTTTGTCATCTCATACAGCCTGACGACTTGAAGGCGGCCTTGAGACTCCGCATTCAGGTTTGCCCTGAAATCGGCAAGGAGATTTCCGCTAGCAATGATATAGTCAGCAGTCCACCGGTTTCCGACACTGTCTGCCGGCATCGCTCCCAATCCGGAGACAATGGCATGCTGGGGGTTCATGCCTCCGAGTATGGCCCCTATAACCGGATCTTTGGCTGCGTCCTCCAGATCACCGACAGGAGCACCATCCAAGAGCCGTGCAATCATGGTAGCCAGCATTTCGATATGCGCCAGTTCTTCCGCTCCCGTATCCATGAGCAAATCTTTATATTTACCGTCTCCGCGGACACTCCATCCCTGAAACAGATACTGCATGGCAACCGATATTTCTCCAAATTGGCCGCCCAGCACTTCCTGAAGATTTTTTGCAAACAGAGGGTCCGGCCTCTCGGGCTTGGCATGGTACTGCAGTTCTTTTATGTGATAAAACAAATACATCACCTCTCGAAATTTTTCCAGCCCATGGGCTTTATCCCATCGTATGAAAGCGGGTGGAAAGGGTGAATGTCCTCTTGGCAGCGGGCACTTTTCGCATAAAAACGCTTCCCATGCGGATACTACACTTGGATAAACATCAAAATTGGGGGTGCAGACTGTGGCTGTCATTGTATATCAGACCTTTGACGTCAGGCAGGATAAATTCAACGAGTGCATGGAAAGCCTGGACAAAATAAAAAAACACCGAAATGAAAATTACGGCCATAAAGTGGAAATATTGACTCCCATCACCGGGCAGGATCATACATATGCCATTCTTGCCACGTATGAGGGTTTGGGGGAAATGGAACTTCAAAATAAAAAAATGTTTGATGATGAAGATTATGTAGAAATGATTCGGGAATTCTTCCTCGAGCATATTGTGCAGGGAAGCATGGTGACCCAGTTTTACAGGACAATGAAGGAAATGAAAAAGGGGGAGGAGTGACTTTTTTCTTCCGTCATATATTTACAAACATTTGGAGCAGCAATGTCATAAACGTTGCTGCTCTTGTTTCAATTTTTTGCTTTTACCCAGCCTCAGTGGGCTTTTCTTTTATTTCCTAGAG
>DATBUB010000014.1:0-19230 GCA_036516555.1 Bacillaceae bacterium | reverse complement strand
GTTTGGAACAAGCACATCCATCACAGCCCATCAGTCCGGAACAAGAGAGGCACCAAGAGCTGAAAAGGCTTCTTCACAAACGAATCATCAAGGAAATCAAGGGAGAAGGGGATCTTGAAAAAATCATTCCAAATATAGACTCCATGGTTCTTGATATCATGAAAGAAAATGAAGCGCTGCGCGGAGCGATCGACCGGAAGCGGATCGTGGAAGAAATCATCAATGATTTAACCGGATTCGGGCCCATCAATCCGCTGCTTTTGGATGATGAGGTAAGCGAGGTCATGGTGAACGGTCCAGACCGGGTTTATTGTGAGCGGAAAGGCAAATTGACGTTAACCGATATTAAATTCCGTGATGATGAGCATGTTCTCAACGTCATTGACAAAATTGTATCACCTTTGGGAAGGCGGATCGATGAAAGCAGCCCAATGGTGGATGCCAGGCTCCCGGATGGATCGCGGGTGAATGCCATCATCCCCCCGCTCGTTCTGAATGGGCCAACCATTACGATACGGAAATTTGCAAAAGATCCATTTACCATATCAGACCTGGTGAGGTTTGGAACGCTGTCAAATGAAATGGCTGTATTTTTGGAGGCTTGCGTCAAAGCCAAACTCAATATCTTTGTCAGCGGAGGTACAGGATCGGGAAAAACGACAACATTGAATGTTTTATCTAACTTTATCCCCCACAGCGAACGGATCATTACCATTGAAGATGCAGCAGAACTCCAGCTCGGACAGGAGCATGTCATATCACTGGAAGCCAGGCCGGCAAACATCGAAGGAAAAGGCGCCATCACCATCAGGCAGCTGGTGAAAAACTCCCTGAGGATGAGGCCGGACAGAATTGTCATCGGAGAAGTCCGAGGAGCGGAAGCCTTGGACATGCTCCAGGCTATGAACACAGGGCACGACGGATCATTGGCGACAGGGCACTCCAACAGTCCAAGGGATATGATCGCCAGGCTGGAAACCATGGTGCTGCTCGCCGGGGTGGAGCTGCCGGTCAAAGCGATACGGGAGCAGATTTCCGGTGCACTTGATCTGATTATTCAGCAATCGAGACTTTCGGACGGATCAAGAAAAATCGTCAGCATAACAGAAGTCCAGGGAATGGAAGGTGATGTCATTGTCCTCCAGGATATTTTTACATTCGAAAGGCAGGGGAAAGATCCAGACGGCCGAATCAAAGGAAAGCTTGTCCCAACGGGAGTATTGCCCAAATTTTACGAGAAGCTGCAGACCTCGGGCATCCATATCCCAACCGAAGTTTTTATTGAAAAGAGGGATGAGAACGAATGAAATGGATATTGGTCTTGCTGTTTTTCAGTTTTATCACTCTCCTCCTGCATATGATCTTATCCTTGGTATACCAAAGAAAGCAGCGCGTAGCTGACAGAGTCCATTACTACCTGGAGGAAACGGGGCCAGAAGGAAGGGAAAAGGCTCTCAAACCCGCCATTAAGGTAAATGTCATGGAGCAGCTCCAAAAAGCCACCGGAAACATAAAGAGAAAGCTGTTGAGCAGGGAAAAGAACCAAAGGCTGGAACAGTCCCTCAGAAGTGCGGGTGTGCCTCTTAGGCCGGAGGAATTTATCCTTTTCCAATGGATATCCATCGCACTTGGAGGGGGAGTGCTGTATCTCTTGTCCGGAAGCCTGCTATTGGCTTTGTTTGGTGCTGTGGCGGGATTCCTAATGCCTAAGCTATTCATTTCAAGGAAACAGCGGAAGCGGCTTGGAAAATTCAATGACGACTTGCCGGATATGATTACAAGCATTACTGGGGGCCTGAGGGCAGGCTTCAGCTTCCCTCAGGCCTTAAAAAATGTGGCGGATGAAGCCCAATCGCCGTTAAAGGAAGAAATTGAAATCACGCTGAAGGAGATGCAATACGGCAGTACGCTTGAAGAGGCACTCAACAGCCTGAAGGAAAGGATGCCAAGTGATGATCTCGATCTAATGATTCAGGCCATTATCATCCAGCGCCAGGTAGGCGGCAATCTTGCCACTGTACTGGACACCATTGTAAGCACGATCCGCGAGCGGCTCCGGATACAGAGGGATATCAAGACACTGACAGCCCAAGGGAGGTTATCAGGCATGGTCATTGGTTTCATGCCCTTAATTCTGGGCATATTGCTTTATTTGATAGAACCTGCTTATATCGGCTCGCTATTTACACATCCTGTCGGAATCGGCCTTCTCATTGGAGGGGCCATATCCAGTATCATTGGTTTTTTCCTGATACGAAAAATCATATCAATTGAGGTGTAGGCGTATGCTTGCCTTCTTTTTTTTCTTAACGGCAACATTGTGTTTTTATTCCGTGCTATCATGGCGGGTGAAGAAAAAAGAAAAACTGCAAAATCGAATATCCAATCTATTTCCGGATAAAAAGGAACATACGAAACGTTCTGTCCGCGAGGAAGAATTGAGGGAGCCCTTCTTAAAAAGATTGAGGCAATCGATATGGACCCAGACAAGGATGCGCATGCAAAAAAAGATGTCGCCCAAAAATGCCCGCAAATTGGAAACAAAGCTTCAGCAGGCTGGCAATCCCTATGGAATGGGGCCAGCCGAATTTAAAGGCTTCCAGTTCATTATGGCCATCCTGTTTCCCATTCTCTTTGCCGGCTGGGGGATTCTGTCCGGCTTTGGCGGAACTGCCATGGTATTCCTTGCCATTATTGGCTTGGGGGCCGCCTTTCTTCTTTCCAATCTATATCTCAACATGAAGAAGAATTCGCGTGCCAGGTTTGCTCTGAAAGAGCTTCCGGACTTTTTAGACCTGCTTACCGTAAGCCTTGAAGCTGGATTGGGCTTTGATTCGGCACTTTCCAAGGTGACCGCAAAAAAGCCGGGTGTCCTGTCCGGTGAATTCCGCCGGGCCCTTGAGGAAATGAGGCTTGGTAAAGTGAGAAGGGAAGCACTTTCCGGCATACGCGATCGCCTCGATCTGGATGATGTAAAGTCCCTTATCGGGAGTATCATTCAGGCAGAGAAACTGGGAATTGGAATGGTACAGGTACTCCGGGTTCAATCTGAGGAAGTAAGGGAAATGCGCAAGCAGAGGGCGGAAGAAACGGCGATGAAAGCTCCTGTCAAAATGCTGTTTCCGCTTGTCTTTTTCATTTTCCCCAGCCTGTTTATCGTATTGCTGGGGCCAGCGGTCATTCAACTGATGACGTCCTTCAAGTGAAAGGAAAAAAAGTTTTAACATATGTCAAACCGTTTTGTTCAATTATTCGTTACCTAGCATGAAAAGGATTTTTCTGAAAGGGAGGAATGAATGTTGAAAAAAACGGTTTTTTTCTGTGGTTTTCTCTCAGTCATGCTGTTACTGTCTCTTTTACCGGCCATGGGCATACCGGGTAAGGGACAGGCTGCTCCACAAAGCGACAGCGTTGTGGAAGTGTACGGCCCCGGTGGACCCTTGGGACCAATGAAAGAGCTTGCCGATAAGTTTTCAGAGGAAACGGGAATCAAGGTCGAGGTAACGGCGGGTCCGGAGTCCACTTGGATTGGCCAGGCCAAAAAGGATGCTGACATCATATACGGCGGATCTGAATACATGCTCACAGATTTTATGCTCAAGCATCCTGGTATGCTGGAGGAAAAAAAACGTACTGAGCTCTATTCACGCGCTGCAGGTATATTGGTGAGGAAGGGGAATCCCAAAAAAATCGGATCTTTGGAGGATTTGACTAAAAAAGGAGTAAAGATTTTGGATGTAAATGGTGCCGGACAGCTTGGCATGTGGGAGGACTTGGCCGGAAGGAAAGGGATCATTTCCGGTATCGGCAGCAACATTGCGGTATCCGTAAAATCAAGTGCGGAGGCCATTGAGTTATGGAAATCAGATTCCTCCTATGACGCTTGGATTACGTATGAATCCTGGCATCACAGGCTAAAGGGCGAAACCGAACTGGTCAGGCTTCCAGCAGAAGACCGCCTGTACAGAGGAACCCCAATCTGTCTTACTGCCCAATCAGACAATAAGAAGGAAGCCAGAAAGTTTATCGAATATTTAAAGACCGAAGAATCCCACCGCGTGTTTCAGAAGTGGGGATGGAAATAAAAAGGAGGCGTTAAAATGAAAAAAAACATATTTTTCACGGGCATTTGTGCTGTAATGCTGGTATTGGGTGCGTGTGGTCCTTCAGCGAAAGAATCGGGATCTGAACATAAAACGAGCGGATCTGAAGAAAAGGAAAAAACATCAAGCCTGAAAATGCTGGAGAATGATAAAACGGGAGAATATCTGGCGGATGCCAATGGGATGACGCTATATTATTTCACAAAAGATGAGCCAGGAAAGAGCAATTGTACAGGGGAATGCCTGAAAAATTGGCCTCCTTTTACCGCTGGTGACTTTGATGTTCCTGATGGCTTTGACATAGAAGATTTTGGGACCATCAAAAGGGAAGACTCTGGCTCGGAGCAGGTGACGTATAAAGGGTACCCGCTCTATTATTTTTCCAAGGACAAGCAAGAAGGGGATGTCAATGGCCAAGGTGTGAAAGATGTTTGGTATATTTTGAACAGCAAAACGGACTTAAAATAACTGTACCCGGGAACAGTCGCAGCAGCGGCGTTCCCTCCAGTCATTTTGCAGGGCCAATTCACCGGACAAGGAGTGCAGGCACGATTGAAAAACAAAAGTGACGAACAATTAATGGTTTTGGTAAACAGGAAGAATCGTCCTGCTCTGGAAGAACTGTATGATCGCTATATAAGGCTGATTTACGGATTCATATATAAATTTACCGATGGAAGTGAAGAAAAAACGAAAGAAATTGTACAGCTTGTATTTCTTAAGCTATGGACAACAAAAAGCAGGTATGACTCCACAAAGGGCAGCTTCGTCAATTGGCTGTTGACCGTAACCCGGAATGTTTGTGTGGACTATATCCGAAAAGAAAATCTCCATCAGAAAAACAACCGGCAGATGGACCTTCATGGCTCAAGCGAAATTGCCGATCCAAGAAATGAGATTGAAAACAGCCTGGTTTTGAACGAAATTTCCAAGGCAAAGAGTAAACTTAGCGCATCTCAGAACCGGCTCATTGATTTGCTGTATTGGAAAGGATATTCCCTGGCTGAAATTGCACAAATGGAGAATGAACCCATAGGCACAGTCAAGAACAGGCTCCATCAGTCGCTTAAAAAGCTTAAGAGGCACCTGGAAGTAGGTGATATTAGATGAAAATGAATTGCAGTCACCTGCTCTCCTATATAGCAGAAGAAATGAATGAAAAAGATAGGAAACTATTTAGCGAGCATTTAAAAAACTGTCGGGAATGCTCCAGGGAGTATGATCAAATGACAGAAGCCTGGAACAAGTTGAAATGGGATTTTGAAGAAAAGTCGGCTCCTGAATCTTTAAAACATGATGTGATGAATTTTGTTTTTAATAAATCCCAACCGAAGAATCATCTCCTGGTTTCCTGGATTGCGGACCTTCGAAAACAATTTACACCCTTGACGGCAGGAATAGCACTGGCGTTTGCAGTTTTGTCCTGTATACTTATCCTGTTTACAATCCAATTGAAAAATGAACTGGCTGCGACAGAGGAGGAAAAACTCTCTGCCGAGGTATCCGGAGTGATGTTGCTTCATTCCGCCGATGGTGCAGGCGGTATGGTCAATCCGGCAGGAGGGGCGTTTATTTTGGTACAGGGGGAGCAAAGAAGCCTGGTTGTACAGCTTCAAAATCTGCCGGCTTTACAGGGATCGGAGGTATACCAGGTCTGGCTTCTTAAAGACGGAAAACGAGAAAATGCGGGTACTTTCAAACCCGATGAAAAGGGTGGAGGACGTTTAACCTATTCTCTTGAGGAAACGAATCAATTTGACCAGATAGGCATAACGAAAGAGCCGGATCCATTCAGCAAACAGCCAAGGGGCAAGAAAGTTGTGGGTTTCATAAAAACTTTATAAGAAGATAGGGGCTGTCCAATAAGTCCCTAAAATAAACTGGTGCAGGAAGACCATTTCGGATTGCACATTAAAAAATCGCCCTTTCTGTAATAGGGTGTGGTGACTTCATTTAAATCAGATTGGACGATTTTTTTATGTCCTTTTGGCAGGCTCAAGTTTCTGGATTGGAGCGCAGGGCGGCGACTCCTCGATAATGCTTTCCATTTCCTTCGTGCGATGCATGTTCAAGGAAGAATACCCAATGTCCTGCGGGAACAGCACGAGCTGAAGATCCTGGACTGAGCGAAGCGAAGGAAGCGGCTAAAGCCGTCCCCGCGGAAAGGAGCGGGAATCCATTGGCCATTCCTTGTTAATGTAAGACGAAAATAAAAAGGCCTGAACCAGAAAGTCAATTTTCATCGACTTTCTGGATAGCCCCCTTTTCTCGTCAATTTATCCGATTCTGATGTAAAATCTGATACTCAATTGTTAGAAACGGAATGGAAAAGATCCACATATTATGTGAGGCCATGAGCATTCCCTGTTTGGTTTCCTGTACAAAGAACACCTCTTTGAGCGGCAATTTGAAAATATATGTGCCAAAAGCCAAATAAATGCCGGAATCGGTGTCATTGTCTGCGTCCGAACTGGAAAGCTGAAGTCCGTTTCCCATCTGGCTGAGCCTCAATATCCCGATCATAGAGCTAAAGGGCAAAGGAAGGGCAATATTCATATAAGTGCGGCCTCTGCTTCTGTGTGAAGAATAAACGGCCACAAAACATGTTTCCCTGTTTATCTTTCTCAGCCACGCCCTCGGTTTACTTCTCCCGTCAAGATTTTCCTCTATTGCATAAATGCCGCCTGTCATCTCAACGGTCTTGCCGGAGAGCGGGAGGTTGATTTGCTGGATACGGCGGCTTGCCAGCCTGTATACAGCCGCAAAGGGTTTGAACCAAGTCCGCCAATGAACAGCTGCAAATAGCCTGTAAGATCCTGTATTTTCATAAAAGTCCACTATCATGGGGGATAAAGTATGGCAATCTATGTCAGGCTCGTATTCTTCCATTCTATCCACCAAACCTTTGCAAGTGCGATTTGATCGCTTTCCACCCAGGAAAGCTTCTCCGACTGAATTCCCGCCCCTGAGCGTACTTACAGGAAACTTCCAAAGATCAAGGCGCTCTTTCGGAGTCGACATACACCACCCAATTAACCCAACGGCTGCGAATAACACACAGTTCAGCACTCCATGGAACAGAAGCATAAAATCAATGGTGGCATAATGCTGTCCATTGAGTCTGCCAAAGGCGTACAGAAGGGAAAAGAGGATAGTTATGCCCAATGCCCCAAAGGATAGCCGAACCATCCACCTTTGGAGCCTGTGGATGAATGAGGCTTTGAAGGACAGGTAAATCAGCCCGTAAATTCCCATGATATACAGCAGCACCGATATCAGCTCCATCCACCTGGAAAATGTGATGCCAAGCGCCACTGCCATGGGGGATATCAAGATGACCGTACAAACCCATTTAAAGAGGGTGCCCTTAACTATTCTGCCAAGCAGTCCTGTAAAAATGGGGAGCAAGAAGGCTGAATAATGAAAATGAATGGCGGTCAGCCAGTTGATGAGAGGAGGAAATCCTGTTTCCAACTCCGCTTCATGGGCAAAGAACCATGCTCCTCCAAGTGCCAGATACATCAGTCCCGAATTGATTGACCATTCCTCAAGGAAGGCAAAGCCTCTCTTCAAAAAGCGGCTGAAACCATACAGTGCAGTTGCCAAGCAAAAGAAAAAGTAGATTCCCGCAAGCACAGGACCGGCGGCGCTCATTGGCGCGATCTGCAGCAAGGCCACTGAACAAAAGGCAGGATAGGCGATATAAGGATATATGCGGGCAAACCAGTCACTTTTTTTCACAACGATCTTTAAAGCCAGCGGAACATACAGCAGCTGAGCCGCGAGCAGCATGATGTATGGCCAACGGGCTTCGGAAAATGCACCAGCTGCAATAAATAAAGACACAGGCAATAGCATGGCTTTACGAAAAGTCATCAGCTGTAAACTCCCCTTCATAAGAAAAAATCGTTCCAACCAGCGGGTTTTTGACCATCACACTGATTCGGAAAACATCCAGATCATCTGCGTAGGATTCCGTTACACATGCCAGCCCCTGGAAAAAGGATGGGAGTGGAATTTCCAGCTTCCCAAGTACAAGACGCTGCTTTTCTGACCTGATGGATAATTGTCCTCCTGTTACAGCTGAAAAGACCAAATCAGAGTAAAACAAAGGGGGTTCGCCCAGGTAATCCCTTATGATCATTCGGTCTGTATCCAGGCTCATGAGAGCATTGAAGAAGCGCTTTTTTTTCCTGAAGTAAAAAACTCTCTCCCAATGGACTTTCATTTCAGAGCCTGAACCGCAATAAACTGTATTTGTAATGGTAAAGGGGATTTCATTGCCGCTCTCAGGGAATAACAATTTGAATTTTGTTCCGAACCATAAGAGAGGGAAGAGCATTTTTGGACCGCTCTGTATCCTCTTCATCATCCCCGAGGCTGAAAACTTTCCTTCCTCCAGCCGATCATACCTTTTTTGCAGCATGGGGTGGAGTAGATTGAACTGCTCACCCATGGCTTTTCTATATATATTCATATTATTCTCCCTATCTCTTTCTTTTGCAGCTTCGTGCAGTAGGGATGTCCCGGCTCAGCATCAAACCGGCAACAGAAAGCACGAAAATGGCCAGGTTAAAGGTAAGAGGATTAAAAGGCCTTGTCAAAAAATCCGGCTCGCCGATGATGGCTGCAACCGCAAGAAGGGGAAATGTCACAACCTGTATCTTGAACAGCATTCTTTTATTTTTATAAAAAAGCCAAAAGAGCCCCAAAGCCAATTCCATAAAGGCTGCAGCCAGGACAATGAGTCTGCCCGTTTCGACCCCCAAGGGAATGGTGTTCGTGACCATGGAAATTTCCTCGGGATGCATGGCGATCAATTTAGGGACGAGTCCGTGATAGAGCCATAGAAAGCTGAAAAAAAAGGCCAGCATCCATATTGTAAAAAATCTTCTGTATTGTGCAGCTGGAGGTTCTCCTGTTTCCGCCCAGCGTTTAAGCACATCAAAGCTGAGGGCGGTTGCCCAGCCAAACAATGGCCTAAATAGAATCCGGTCTATCAGCCGTCCCATTTTTCCGAAATTCACACTGTAATCGTATTGAGTCAAGAATATAAGGCCATCCTCAAAAGGCTTGTAACTCCAATATCCCTTGCCCTCACGGATAAGGGAAATGGCTTGGTCCGTTCCAAAATGGAGAGAGGATGTTCTGGTGCCGTCTGCAGAATGATGTTCCGCGATGCTTTTGCCCCAGCCCTGTATTTCAATCCCCGGTGCCACCTTTGTTTTATAGGTGAATTCCTGCACTTCATTTTCCTTCCTGTCCATATAGTTAATAGAGGAAAACCTCAGATCCCATTGTTCGTGCAGGGCAGGATTTTGAGTCTTTTCCCAAACATCTCCCATCTCAGCCTGAATCGGTATTTCAACATAAATTGGAGCACTTTTCATAGATTCACTTCCTGTTTCCCTGTGTAATAGATTGCCAGCCTTCCATGTTTATATTTTACCAGTAAGGGAAATGTTTATGTTAGTGATCTGAATTTTCTAATTTCAGCCGGAAAGGAGAGTTTCATGTTGCCGGAGATATATGAAGTAACGATCAACGGGCAAAAAGTACAGATCAAAGGAAACGGTACGGTCCTGCAGAGTCTGCTGGCCATGGAGTCGGAAGTTCCCCATGTATGCTACCATCCCAGTCTTGGACCGATTGAAACATGTGACACATGCATCGTAAAGGTGAACGGTGAGTTTGTAAGGTCATGCTCCACCGAAATCAAGCCGGGCGATGACATTGACAGTCTGTCTGAAGAGGTAA
Source organism: Bacillaceae bacterium (assembly GCA_036516555.1). Classification (GTDB taxonomy): domain Bacteria; phylum Bacillota; class Bacilli; order Bacillales; family Bacillaceae_C; genus DATBUB01. Next base: position 9,370 of record DATBUB010000014.1, on the reverse strand, counting down.
AGGAAGCACAGGTAATCGGAATGGACCGAATATTATTCAATCATGAGTTATATTGCACCGTATGCGATTACAATAACGGAACGTGTGAGGTACATAACACGGTCAAAGAGCTGAAAATCAATCACCAGAGCATTCCCTTCGCACCGAAACCGTATGAGGTGGACAACTCGCATCCCTTTTACCGATATGACCCTAATCAATGTATCCTGTGCGGAAGGTGTGTAGAAGCATGCCAAGATGTACAGGTGACGGAAACGCTGACCATTGACTGGGAAAGGGAGCGCCCGCGTGTTATCTGGGACAATGATGTTCCAATCAACGAATCTTCCTGTGTATCATGCGGACATTGCTCCACGGTATGTCCGTGCAATGCCATGATGGAAAAAGGAATGGTGGGCGAGGCAGGATATCTGACCGGAATCGATCAAAAGACACTTCGTCCCATGATTGAAATCACCAAAGGAGTGGAAACGGGGTACGGTTCGATTTTGGCCATTTCGGACATGGAAGCCGCCATGAGGGAACAACGGATTAAAAAGACAAAAACCGTCTGCACCTTTTGCGGGGTAGGCTGCAGCTTTGAAATATGGACGAAGGACCGGAAAATTTTGAAGGTCGAGCCCAGTATCGATGCGCCGGCAAATGGAATTTCGACTTGCGTGAAAGGAAAGTTCGGCTGGGATTTTGTCAACAGCGAGGAACGGCTGACAAAGCCGCTCATCCGGGAAGGGGATGCCTTCCGGGAAGCAGATTGGGACGAAGCGCTTGATTTGATTGCCGAGAAGCTGACAGGCATTAAAAATGAGCATGGTCCTGACGCAATTGGTTTCATCAGTTCTTCCAAGTGCACAAACGAGGAATCCTATCTCATGCAAAAACTTGCGCGGGGAGTCATCGGCACGAACAATATTGATAACTGCTCCAGGTATTGCCAGACCCCTGCTACTATGGGACTTTTCCGTACTGTGGGCCATGGAGGGGACTCGGGTTCCATAAAGGATATCGAGATGGCCGAGATGGTTCTGATCATCGGTTCCAACACCGCTGAATCACATCCGGTCCTGGCAACGAGGGTAAAAAGATCTCACAAACTGAAAGGCCAAAAGCTGGTAGTGGCTGATTTGAGAAAGCACGAGATGGCCGAGAGAGCGGATTTGTTCATCACGCCTAAGCCTGGTTCCGATCTTGTATGGCTATCAGCCGTAACGAAATATATCATGGATAACGGCTGGGCGGACGAAAAATTCTTGCAGGAAAAGGTAAACGGTGCGGAAGAGTATTATAAGAGCCTGGCCCCATATACACTTGAGTATGCAGAGCAGGAAACCGGCGTGTCCAAAGAGGATTTGATCACCATCGCCGAAACCATCCATCGGTCAAACAGTGTGGTTGCCCTGTGGGCTATGGGTGTCACCCAGCATATGGGCGGCAGCGATACAAGCACGGCAATTTCGAATCTCTTGCTTGTGACGGGAAACTACGGAAGGCCAGGAACAGGTTCCTATCCGCTGCGTGGCCATAATAATGTCCAGGGTGCAAGTGACTTCGGCAGCATGCCGGACCGTTTTCCGTCTTATGAAAAAGTGTCGGATGATGCGGTCAGGGCAAAATATGAAAAGGCATGGGGAAGAAAAATACCAAAAAATCCTGGTCTGAACAATCACGATATGATCACTGCCGTACATGCAGGAAAGTTGAAGGCCATGTATATAAAAGGCGAGGAAATGGCGCTTGTTGATTCAAATATCAATGATGTACATGCCGCTTATGAAAAACTGGATTTTATGATTGTCCAGGATGTATTCCTTTCAAGGACGGCTGAATTTGCGGATGTCGTTCTTCCAGCAAGTCCAAGCCTTGAAAAAGAAGGAACCTTTACAAACACGGAGCGCAGAATTCAGCGGCTTTACCAGGTGTTTGAACCCCTGGGAGATTCAAAACCGGACTGGCAGATCCTTACGGCAGTGGCCAATAGGCTTGGAGCCGGGTGGGAATATGCACATCCCAGCGAAATTATGGAAGAAGCGGCAAAGCTTGCTCCGCTTTTTGCGGGAGTGAACTACGAAAGGCTTGAAGGATTCAACAGCCTCCAATGGCCAGTGCATGAAGATGGAACAGATACTCCATTGCTGTTTACAGATGGTTTTCCATTCCCGGATGGAAAGGCCTCGCTGTTCCCTGTCAAATGGACAGCGCCGATGGATTTCGGAGAGGAGTATGACATACATGTCAATAATGGTCGCCTGCTGGAACACTTTCATGAGGGCAACTTGACCTATAAGTCAAAAGGGATATCTTCAAAAACGCCAAGTGTATTTTTAGAAGTATCTCCGGAATTGGCTGAGGAAAGAGGCTTGAAGAACGGGACACTCGTAAGGCTGTCTTCTCCGTATGGAAGCGTAAAAGTCAAGTGTCATATAACTGACAGGGTGAAAGGGAAGGAAGTTTATTTGCCGATGAATGACCAAGGTGAGGCTGCCATCAACTTCTTGACAAGCAGCTACGCCGATAAAGATACGGATACTCCAGCCTACAAAGATGTCATGGCCAAAATGGAGATTCTCAACGTTGAAGGAGTCGATCCGCTCCCTAAGGTCAACCACAGGTTTGGAAAACCGCAGCCTCAAATAGGTGTCCAGGTGCAGAGAAAATGGGCGAGAAAAGACTATGTATTCCCAGGGGATCTCGTTGGAAAGGAGAGAAGCAAGCATGGCCAAAGCCATTAAAAAAATTGAGCCTATCACCTTGAGTCCAGAAGAGATGAAACAGCAAGAGCTGGCTGAGCTGGGGGATGCCCTTCTTAAGCACAAGGATGCCGTTCTAGAAACACTGAATGTCATAGGCGCCATGCATGAGCGAGGGATCCTTGAATTGTTGAGCGGTTTGTTCGGGCAGGGGGAGAAGGTTCTTCATATTCTCGTAAAAGCGGCAGATAAGCCGGAGAATATGAACACAATCAAAAACCTTCTGCTTATGATGGGTACGATGGGTATGATCAATGTCAAGCAGCTCGAGCCTCTTTTATTGAAACTCAACTCCGGTATCGCCAGAGTAGCGGAGACCAGAGACAACGATGAGGAAAAAACCGGATTTCTCGATCTGGCACGTGCTTTGAAGGACAAGGAAATAAACCGGTCTGTTACCCTGCTTCTGAATTTCCTTAAAGGGATGGGAGAAGAAACAGAGCACCTGGAGAAAAACACAAATGCTCCTAAAGCGAAACACAGACAAACAGGAGAAACACAGGAGTAGGAAGGAGGCGTCCGTGCGGCGCTTCTTTTTTTTGGGGGCTTGCATATTCATGTTGGTATCAACTGAAATAAAGGAAAATCATGAATCGGGAGTAAAAGGAGGTAATCGAGAGTATTGTTACTACAATCAAGAGTATGAGAGTCCTCAATTCCCAGTCTGCACAGCAATCCTTAAATGTTGAACCAACATCAAAAACGGCCCCCATCATGCAATGAGAGGCCGTTTTACAAAGTCATATTATTGTTCGCCTTTCGGATCAAGAGCATCCCTGAGTCCATCACCGACGAAGTTAAAGCAAAGCACTGTAATCAGGATCAGCAAGCCCGGAAATGTTGGGTACCAAGGCGCTTTGATCAGAACGGTGAAGTTCTGTGCATCCTGCAGCATGTTCCCCCAGCTTGGCGTAGGAGGCTGGATGCCGAGGCCCAGGTAGCTCAATGCCGCTTCGGATAGGATAACGCCTCCGATCAGCAAGGTGGCTGCTACAATGATCGGACCCATCGCATTCGGAAGGATGTGGCTGAAAATGATCTTAGTCGGCCTTGTTCCGATCGTCCTCGATGCAAGGACAAATTCCCGCGTCCTCAGTGTCAGGAATTCACCCCGTACCAGACGGGCGGTCCCTGTCCAGGATGTCACCGCAAAAATAATGATCAGTTTGTCGATGCTGGGTTCAAAGATTGTAACGATCGTGATAAGCAAGAAAAGGGTAGGAATGGAAATGACAATATCGACAAAGCGCATCAATATTGCGTCAATGATCCCGCCATAATAACCGGCGAGCGCACCGATGGTTGTTCCGATGACCAAGGCTCCTGCCACAGAGGCAAATCCGACCATTAACGAGATTCTTCCGCCATACAGCAGACGGGATAAAATATCACGTCCAAACCGGTCTGTCCCAAGCCAATATTCCTTGCCCGGGGCTGTAAGCTTGTCCGCCATGCTTGTTTTGCCGGGATCATACGGGGCAATCCATGGAGCAAGCAAAGCCAGCATAATAATGACCAGCAGTACGATTGCACCGATGACTGCCAGTTTGTTCTTCATAAATTTACGGACAAATATTTTTGTCAATGTGTCCGGCTTTTCTTGCAGGTTGGGGTTTATCTCAAGCTCATTGAATGAAGGTTCTGTATTTAGCTGTGCCATCTTAATCCCCCTTAATACTCAATCCGCGGGTCGAATATTGCATAGAGTATATCCGCCAGCAAATTTCCAATGACTACAAATATAGCAGAAATGACTGTTAGGGCCATGATGACCGGATAGTCGCGTGTAAAGGCCGATTCGATAAACAATCTGCCGATGCCGGGCCAGCTGAAGACATTTTCAGTGATGGCTGCTCCGCTGATGAATGAAGGCAGCATCAAGCCGAAAATGGTGATGATTGGAATCAAACCATTCCGGAGACCGTGTTTTAGCACAACCGTACGCTCTTTGAATCCTTTGGATTTTGCTGTACGGATATAGTCCTGCTTCAAGACTTCCAGCATGCTTGAGCGGGTGTATCGTGTAAGGGCAGCCATATCGGCGGCCGCCAATACAAAGGCAGGCATAATTAAGTGATGCAAACGGTCCCAAATGCTGAAGTCCGCATTGAGCGTTGACACGCCGCCGGTTGGAAACCAGCCGAGCTTAACGCCAAAGAAAATGATCATCATCAGACCTAGCCAGAAGTTGGGTGTTGCGACGCCAAGAAAGGAAGTGACCGAAACGGTATAATCGATTTTTGAATACGGGCGCATAGCAGAGATGATACCAAACGGAACGGCAATCAGGATGGCTAATATCGTGGAGACGACCATGAGCAAAATGGTATTTGGAAGTCGATTCATGATCATTTCGCTTACAGGTACTCCTCGCCTGATAAGGGAAGTGCCAAAATCGCCTTGTGCCATGTTGCCAAGCCATTTTACATATTGGACGGGAATAGGATCATTCAGACCGTATTTTTCTTTAAAAGCTATTTTGTCCTCAGGCTTCATGCTAGGATCCATCAAGAGAGCAGTTGGATCGCCTGGAGCCGCTTTAATAATGGCAAATGATATGATGGTGATCCCAAGCAGCAAGGGAATGGCCATAAGTGTCCGCCGGATAATGTATGAAATCATTGCCTTTTCTCCTTCCAGTGTAGTGCATCTATATCGTTGATACACATCAAATTGTGTGTATTAATTTTCTGATTTTAAGAATGGAAAAAGGGGAAACGGGCAGCCCATTCCCCTTTTTCTTGAAATGTGATTATTCTGCTTTGTCCAGCCACCATTTGTGGACATTGTAAAGTGCATTTTTCGCGTGGAACTCATAGCCTTGAAGTTCCTTAGGCATTGCACGGAATTCTTCAGGATAGTACAAGAATGTGTAAGGCTGGTCTTCAGCCAAAAACTTTTGAATTTCAGCGATTTGTTCTTTACGCTTGTCTTTGTCTCTTTCTTGAAGCTGCTGATCCATCAGCTTATCCAGCTCAGGGTTGGAGTAAGCGATGAAGTTCAAGCCTTCTTCGATTTCTTTCGTATGGAAGATACCGCTTGGATCTGGATCAACTCCAAGGCTCCAGCCCAATACGATAGCGTCGAAATCCCAAACGCCAGGATCGATATCAGCGATCAAAGCACTGAATTCAACCACTTTTGGCTTCGCTTCGATACCCACTTCTTTCAATTGCTCTTGAAGAAGTACTACGATATCCTCACGGATTTTGTTACCTTGGTTTGTTTTAACTTCGAAGGAGAATTTCTTGCCGTCTTTTTCAAGGATGCCATCGGATCCAGGCTTCCAGCCAGCATCAGCAAGCATTTTCTTCGCTTTTTCTACATCATACTCGAATTTAGGAACATCAGGGTTGTAAGCCCAGCTCAATGGACTTTCAGGAACGTGTGCAACTTCTCCACGGCCCTCCATGATATTTTCAACAATGGACTCACGGTCGATTGCATGTGTAAGAGCTTGGCGTACAGCTTTGTCTTTGAACAGGTCGTTACGCAGGTTGTATCCAAAGAAAGTGTAAGAAAGGGCCAGGCCATCTTCAATTTTCAAGCCGGCAGCATCAGAGAATCCTTCAACTGTCTCGATATCTGCAGCAGGTACTCCCGCCCAGAAGTCGATGTCGCGGTTTTGAAGCTGTGTAAGCATGGCGTTTGCATCCGGAACAATTTTCATTGTGATGGAATCAAGATGCGGGCGGCCAAGGAAGTATTCATCATTAGCTTCCACTTTTACATATTCTCCGTCTTTCCACTCAACAAATTTGAATGGACCGGAACCGATAGGTTTTTTCGTATTGAACTCATGTTCGCCAAGGTCGGCGATAGGAACTTCACCAAGGATATGCTGAGGCAGGATGCCGAAGCTCAAGCCCACTACAGGGAACTGAACGTCCACTTTTTTCAAGGTGAATTTAACAGTCAGGTCATCCACTTTTTCAACTTTATCCAAAGATTCAAAATAGGATTTACGCGGTCCGTCATATTCATCGCTCAATGGAATGCTGTATGTGAAGACAACATCGTCTGCATTCAAAGGTTCGCCATCATGGAACGTGACGCCATCTCTGATTTTGACCGTGTAAGTAAGACCGTCTTCAGACTCTTCAACTTTCTCAGCCAAAGCATTATCCGTTACAGGATTGAACTCAAGGTCGGAACCAACAAGTCCGTCGAAAAGGAATCCTTCGATATCGGAGCTTGTCGCGTCGCTGGAATACAGCGGGTTGAACATCGTAGGCGATCCAGTAGATCCCATGACAAGGTCTCCGCCATTTACGGGCTCTTTATTTTTTGCTTCTTCTTTTGGCTTTTCGCCATTGCTGTTCCCAGTCTTTTCATTGCCTGCTTTGTTTCCGCCGCAAGCAGCTAGAAACATAGACAGTACGAGCATCATGCTAATCAATAGCCATGCAGGTTTTCTCATTGTTTTCCCCCCATTTAAATTTATTCCGAAAATGTTTGAGCCTTTCCAAGTGCAGATCCTCATGAATCCCCCCTTTCAAGTGTTGCCTTTTCGCCTTTATTTGGATTGATATAAATGACAAGCAACAAAGTGTTCCGGTTTGACTTCCTGAAAGACTGGAACTTCTTTGCGGCAAATATCCATGGCAGCAGGGCAGCGGGTATGGAATACGCAGCCTGAAGGAGGGTTTGCCGGACTTGGCAGTTCTCCTTTCAAGACAATTCGTTCCCGCTTTTGAACACCTTTTTTCCGCGGGACAGGGACAGCTGAAAGCAGCGCTTGTGTATACGGGTGCAAAGGTTCTTCATACAGGTCTGTTTTTGGAGCAAGCTCCATCATTTTGCCAAGGTACATGACGCCAACACGGTCACTGATATGGCGGACTACGCTCAGGTCATGCGAGATGAAGATATAAGTCAAACCGAATTCATCCTGCAGGTCTTCCATCAGGTTGATGATTTGAGCCTGGATGGACACATCCAATGCCGATACGGCTTCATCCGCGATGATCATATCAGGGTTCAATGCAAGCGCGCGGGCGATGCCGATCCTTTGCCGCTGCCCGCCGGAAAATTCGTGCGGATAGCGGTTGATGAAGGATGGGTTAAACCCGACACGTTCGAGGAGTTCAGCAATCTTTTCCTCGCGCTCTGCCCTTCCGTACAAATGATGGGTGATCATCGGTTCGCTCAAAATGGATTTCAGGGTCTTCCTCGGGTTCATGGAAGCGTACGGATCCTGGAAAATCATCTGGATGTCCTTCCGGATGGACCGGCTGAGCTCGCGTTCGCCCATATGGGTGATATCCCTGCCGTTAAAAATCACCTTTCCATCCGTCGGTTCATACAGCCTGATCAGCGTTCTGCCGGCTGTCGATTTTCCGCATCCGGATTCCCCAACGATGCCGAGTGTTTCCCCTTTTTTTACATTAAAGGAAAGGCCATCCACTGCTTTTATGTGTCCGACTGTCCGCTGGAATACCCCAGCCTTGATTGGAAAATGTTTTTTCAGGTCCTTTACTTCAAGCAAATAGTCTGAAGCCTGGCTTATTGTTGTTTTTTTCTGTTCCAGTGTTGCGCTCATGCTTCGGCCTCCTTCTTGTCGTATAAAAAGCATCTGACCGAACGTTCGTCATCGACCGCCATCAAGCTCGGGACTTCCTCAAGGCAGCGGCCAAACGCATGAGGGCAACGCGGTGCAAAACGGCATCCCTTTGGAAAGTTTTCCGGAGAAGGAACATTTCCTTTGATTGGAACAAGCCGCTCTGTTTCAAGATCGACGGAAGGTATGGAGTCCATTAGGCCAACTGTATAAGGGTGCAGGGGCTCCATGAATAGATCATCTACAGGAGCTTCTTCAACAACCTGCCCGCAGTACATGACGAGGACTTTGTCAGCGATATCTGAAACAACTCCAAGATCATGGGTGATGATTAAGATGGAAGTATCAAATTTTTCGCTCAAATCCTTCATCAGGTCGAGAATTTGGGCTTGTATGGTCACGTCCAGTGCGGTAGTCGGCTCATCCGCAATCAGAAGCTTGGGGTCACAACTCATGGCCATGGCGATCATGACACGCTGTCTCATCCCTCCGGATAATCTGTGCGGATAATCATTGATGATTTCTTCTGCACGGGAAAATCCAACCATCTTCAACAGATCAACCGCTTTTCGTGTTGCTTCTTTTTTGGACAGTTTTTTATGGTAAATGAGAACTTCCGTTATTTGTTCGCCGATTGTCAAAACCGGATTGAGGGAAGTCATGGGTTCCTGAAAAATCATGGAGATATCATTTCCGCGGACATGGGACATTTTGTCTTCAGACAGCTTCGCCAGATCCACGCCGTCAAATATAATCTCACCGTCGACAATTTTTCCGGGAGGGCTAGGGATTAACCTCATGATGGATAGGGAGGTGATGCTTTTTCCGGAGCCAGACTCTCCGACGAGGGCTACTGTTTCGCCTTTTTTGATCTTTATATCAACGCCATCCACCGCAGGAATGACATTTTTACGGTTGAAAAAGTGGGTTTTTAGATTCTTGACTTCCAATAATGTAGTCAATCTACATTCACCGTCCTTATATCGTTGCTGATTGAGTAATTGATTTGTTCCAAAAATTCTAACAATGAGGGCTGGATTCGAGGAATATAGCTTAAAAAGTGAAG
>DATBUB010000013.1:0-13748 GCA_036516555.1 Bacillaceae bacterium | reverse complement strand
GTTGGTATAGTGGCATTAAGCTACTTTGTTTAACCAAGTAGCATATATTTCTGTGTGGTATCTTGCTAAACATAATAGTTTTTTTGAGTGCTATCTTGCTACACATAGTAGGTGAAGGTTGATTCTTCGGAGCATCTTGCTGAACGTGGCAGATTGATGTTTTGTGTGCTGCTTAGGCTGCACATAGTAAATTTTTGATTACTATCTTGTAAGGCAAGGGAGTGGGACTTTCCCGTTTATGATAGGATCGTTTCGCTGTCCAGCCTTACCAAGATGGAAGGGGGATGGGGGATGTCCATCAGAAGCCAGTTGCTAAAAGGCGTTTTGGATGGCTGCGTGCTGGCGGTGATCGAAAAGGAATCCGCGTATGGCTACGAGCTGTCAAAGAAGCTGCATGATATCGGACTGGACGATGTAAGTGAGGGCACGATTTATCCAGTGTTGCTGAGGCTTCAGAAAAACGGCTTGATTCGGGGGGAAATGAGGCCTTCGGACGCGGGGCCGGATAGAAAATATTATTTTTTGACAACAGAAGGGAAAGAGGCACTTAATCTGATTTCAGAAGAGTGGGAGCAAATATCCAAGCCTGTAAATGAATTGTTCAGGGAGAGGGGAAATAGAGAATGAACGCAAAGAAACTGATTGAAGAAAACAACCGAAAAAGAGAGCAGCTGACGCCTGAAAACGAGGCCTATTACAGCGATATGCTGTTATATATACGGCTTCAACTGACCTTATCGGAGCAGCAGTCCGAAGAGGTTCTGATGGAGATGCTTGATCACTTGCTCGATGGGCAAAAGGAAGGAAAAACCGCGAGAGACATTTTTGGCGACGATCCAAAAGCTTATGCAGACGAAATCATCCAACAGCTTCCCAAAGAGGAAAGGCGAGCGGTCATTCCTTTTTTAGGCGGACTGGCACTTAATCTCTTCAGCTGGTTCCTCATCATCCGCGGTATTATTGTCCTGATTGTGTCTCAATTCAAGGATGTCGATACGAACGTATATATATTCCCGGCTATTATCGTAGGCTTTGTCATTGTGGGGACCATCCTGCTTGGAATCTGGTTTATCTTCGGCCTCATCAAAAAATCACTGTTCCAGGAAAAGCCGACCGAGAAATCCGATATGGTAAAAGCAGGCTTGCTCGGAAGCGGGGCAATGGGGCTCGTCATTGCTGTTTCTATGCTGCTCCCGGACTTCGGTCCGTCCTTCGCCTTTTCCTGGCGTGCTTCATTTGGAGCAGGTGTCGTGTTGTGGCTGCTGCTGTATGTGTTGAAAAAGAGGGGAGAGCGTGTTGCGTAATAAAGGAGCCGGGCACGGGGTGCCGGGCTCCTTCTTGTTCTGAAGAATGAAGCCATTCGCGATTCCTCACCAAATACTCGCGATTGTTGGAAAGCTAAACCATGAAAAAGGCTTCTATTCGCGATTATATGTTATATACTCGCGATGTTGGGGAGAATACTTGCGATTCCTCACCAAATACTCGCGATTGTTTGTACAATACTCGCGATTGTTAGACCAATACTCGCGATTATAGTTTATGGAGGGTTTTCTTTTAAAAATTCCCCTCGATGTTCTCATAAATTCTCAAAATTCATTCTATAGGTTCGATTTTTAAAGGTCCCCTCCACGATTAAGTCCATGTTTTTCAACAGACGTGACGCTGTATCAATATCCACATGCAAAAACTCCCTGCAATCACGGTTGGTCATTTTTCCGCCAAAGAGCAAGAACCAGTCACGGATTGCACGCTCATGAGCCGACCTGCATATGTGGCCGCAGGCTGGACAATGCCAGCCCTTTTTCAGCTTGACCATCCCGAGTTTGCTGCATGCCTTGCATTGGACGCCCGTTTGGATGTCAAACCGAGGAATGTTGTATGTAAGGCAGATCGGATCCGGGATATAATTTCGATGGCTATTAACAAGGTCAGCACATAAGCGTTCAAACGTTTGAGGATCGAGCCTTTCACGTCTTTGGGGAAGGTTTCGAATAAAGGACGGAATGAGGCTGGGGAATAGCACTTTTGTCTTTTTGGGTGGAATTTCTACAATCTGCTTGGGATACGCCAGTATCACCACGGCCAGAAGAGGCAGCTGGATGCCTTTGCTTTGCAGCCACATATCCAGTAGGAAGCGGTTGCGCTCTGCCTGCTCGGCTGGACAGTCAAATCCGTCCGCCTGTCCGTTTTCTCGTATGCGGATTAATTGCGGGGGATTTTCCTTGAAGAAGAGTTTGCCTGAAATGTTTTTCACTTCAAACACAATGCCGTAGGACGGAGTGAGGAACAGCGTGTCGATTTGGAACTTTTCACTGGAAGAGAGGGATAAATCGTAGAAAATACGGTGATCCGGCAGCAGCGGATTCTTGCCAAGGGCATTTTCAACCCGTTCCTCGCCCCCTATGCCGGCTTCCAGGTTCGAGAATTTTGAAGCCATTGCCTGCAGTGAGGGGTGATGAGGAGACAATCGAAGCCGGGCAGCGGCTAAACCTTGTAAAGTCCAAGATTCCGATCTCGATTTTAATATGATAACCAAACACCTCCTATATTTACTATCAAACGTACCATATGTTGGAAGCGTTCACCAGACGGCACAACCCCGTCACATCAGAATAACATCCAATCCCCATCACTCTCCCACCGATACTTCTGCATATCCACCCGGCCGCCAAGGTCTACTTCCACTCCTTCTTCTTTGAGCAATTGCCTTTGCAGCAAGGCGGTGTCCGGATCCCCAATGACAATATCGCCTTTCGCATTGACGACGCGGTGCCAAGGGAGCTTGTATTTCGCACTCATAGAATGAAGGATTCTCACCACCTGCCGCGCACTTCGCGGGTTTCCGGCCAGCGATGCCACTTGTCCATAAGATGCTACTCGCCCAGCGGGAATGGCGCTTAGCACCTCCACTGCTTTTTCTGTAAAAGAATTCATGCCCAAAGCCTCCCAAGACTATGTTTTTCTCAGTATAGCAAAAAACAGCATCCAACTCTTTTACCAGTAAAGTATAATAAAGGCAATGAAGGAAGAGGAGGTCAGTGTCATGACGTACACCATCAAAAAAATAGACCACATCCAGCTGGCAGCACCAAGAGGGAGTGAAGAGCAGGCAAGAGAATTTTTCAAGGGAATCCTTGGGCTTGAGGAAGAGGAAAAGCCCGAGGAACTTAAACAAAACGGGGGCGTGTGGTTTGTGCTCGGGGAGGTTCATCTCCACATCGGAATTGAGGAACCCTTTTCTCCTGCAAGCAAGGCACACCCCGCTTTTGAAGTGAATAATCTGGATGGGTTGAAACAGCGCCTGCTGGATAGCGGCATAGCTGTAAAAGAGGACGGCAGGCTTCCGGGTGCCAAACGGTTTTATGTGTCCGACCCATTCGGCAATCGCCTGGAATTTTTGGAGTGGCTGGAAAGGTAGGCTATGGGTAATCTGGCGCCAATATCCCGTCTGCTTGAGTTTCCCAAGCGGACGGCGATAAGCCAATCCAGAAGACAGACATACGACCCGTAAAAAATCACACACAAGGGGGAGTACGGCTATGGGGTTAAAAATTTTTTACTGTTTCACCATGCTTGCATTTCTGGCCGCAGCCGGCTTTGTTGTCACGATCTTCACCGTACTGATGGGCGGGAGTTCGGAAATCACACTCATCATGGCCGTTTTGGCTTCGTGCTTTCTTTTATTTGTGTTTAAAGTGTTTGATCTCTATCAATATAAAAAGCTAAAAAGAGGGCTGTTTGCGTTTATCGGTGTTTTCAGGCTGCTGGCATAGGGGTGATTTTCGTACATGCCTAATATGAGAGCGTTCCCCGTGTAAATGCGGAAGTGGACCTGTTTGAGTATGCGCCATTCCAGAAAGGGACGAAGGCCGTTGCGTTGGACAAACCGGCTTCACTGAAGCTGGAGGATCAAGATTTGCCGAAAATGGACGGGGCCACCGCTTTGTACCCGCTGTATGCTGCCTTCGCTCAGGCAACATACCTCAAAAAAGAATATCCTCATTTTGAAAGTGAAGTGATGGCCAGCACGACGCCAGAAGCATACAACCGGCTGTTCAACGGCGAAGCTGATATTATTTTTGCCAACGGACCCTCCAACACCCAAAAGGAGTATGCCGAAAGAAAGGGCATTGAGCTTAAGATGACGCCGATAGGCAGGGAAGCCTTCGTCTTTTTTGTCAACGCCAAAAATCCGGTAAAAGGATTGAAGTCTGAAGATATCAAGCAAATCTACTCCGGCTCCATCACAAACTGGCGTGAAGTGGGCGGAAAAAACGATAAAATCCGGGCTTTTCAGCGTCCAGAAGATAGCGGAAGCCAAACCGCCCTGCAGCACTTTATGGGTGATACTCCCGTTATGGACCCGCCCTCCAAGGACGTAGTGACGGGCATGGGCGGAATCATCCATGAAGTTTCCGTTTATCAAAACTATAAAAATGCCATTGGCTATACATTCCGCTATTATTCGAATGAAATGGTCCAAAATAAAGAAATTCGCTTGTTGGAGATTGATGGAGTCAAGCCCACAAAAGAAACGATTCGAACAAGTGAATATCCGCTGGCTTCAGAGTTCTATGCCATTACGGCAGGGAGCGGCAGGCCTCAGCTGGATGCGTTCCTTGAGTGGATATTATCCGAAGAAGGCCAAGCCATCGTAGAGAAAACGGGGTATGTCTCCATCAAATAAATTCCTGGCCATAAACCGCCCCTCAAATAAAAGCGGGCGGCTTTTCTTTTTTATTTCCATCGGTGAATTGCTATGCTGTATATAACTCTATGAATCGGGTTACAAGGAGGCCAGGCATGATTGAATTTAACCAAGTGTCAAAGCAATATAAGGACGGGACCCACGCGGTAGAATCCCTGGATATAACGATACGGGATGGAGAATTTTTTGTATTGATTGGACCGAGCGGATGCGGTAAAACCACAACGCTGAAATTAATCAATCGATTGATTAGGGCATCCAGCGGCTCTATTCTCATCGATGGAAAAGATATATCGGAGTACGAGATCCATGAATTGCGTTGGAATATTGGGTATGTGCTGCAGCAGATCGCGCTGTTTCCCCACATGACGATTGAGGAGAACATTTCGGTGGTCCCTGAATTGAAAAAATGGAGCAAGGCGAAAACAAGCAATAGAGTGGACGAGCTGCTTGAGATGGTCGGACTTGAACCTTCCATCTACCGCAGGAGAAAACCGAAGGAATTGTCTGGGGGACAGCAGCAGCGTATTGGGGTCGCCCGTGCACTCGCTGCTGATCCGCGTTTGATTTTGATGGATGAGCCGTTCAGCGCGCTGGATCCGATCAGCCGTGAAAAATTGCAGGATGATGTGCTGGAGCTTCAGCGCAGAATCAACAAAACGATTGTTTTCGTGACCCATGACATGAAGGAAGCGCTAAAATTAGGGGACCGCATCTGCATAATGAAAGACGGTAAAGTGGTACAGATTGGAACGCCTGAAGAAATTATGCACCATCCGGCAAATGATTTTGTCCGCGACTTTGTGGGGCAACAAAACGATATCCTCAACGAGCTGTCATTGGAAGAAATCTTAAGTCCGATCCAAATCAGTCAACAGAAGCCTCCATCCATACCGCTTAACGCACCTTTGAAAACTATCTTGGCGATGCTGGCTGAACATGAACAGATCCAGATGGAAAAAGAAGGAGCTGCCATTGGAGTATTGGACAGGCAGCTGCTGTTACAGTATATGAGCCGCAGCCTCGCGGAAGGGGGCCGCAACCATGAATAAATTCAGTGATGTTTTCCGGGACAGACAGGACCAGCTGCTTCAAGCGCTGCTTGAGCATATTCAAATTTCCTTTATTGCCCTCTTTCTGGCGATTGTCATTTCTATTCCGCTAGGCATATTTTTAACGAGAAAGAAAAGGGTGGCGGAGGGTGCGATTGGTGTAACCGCCGTTTTGCAAACCATTCCATCGTTGGCTTTGCTGGGGCTGCTGATCCCTCTTCTTGGTATCGGAAAAGTCCCGGCCATTATAGCGCTCGTTGCGTATGCCCTCCTTCCCATCCTGAGAAATACATACACCGGGATCAAAGAGGTGGATTCTTCCTTGGTGGAAGCCGCCCTGGCAATGGGGATGAACAGCCGCCAAAGGCTGATGAAAGTCGAGCTTCCGCTTGCGATGCCAGTCATCATGGCGGGGATCAGGACAGCGATGGTGCTGATCATCGGAACCGCCACATTGGCCGCTCTGATCGGAGCCGGCGGACTGGGGGATATCATCCTGCTTGGGATTGACCGCAACAATGCCCAGCTGATCATTCTGGGGGCGATTCCAGCGGCGCTGCTGGCCATCTTGTTTGATGTGCTGCTTCGCAGGTTTGAGCATCTTTCTTTTAAAAGAAGCTTGATGGCTGTTGGACTGTTCGCTTTTGCGGCCATCCTGCTGATGGCGGCACCTTTCTTGGCTGGCGGGGGCAAAAAAGATATTGTCATCGCCGGCAAGCTTGGGTCGGAGCCGGAAATCTTGATCAATATGTACAAAATTTTAATAGAGGAAGATACCGATCTGAATGTTGAATTAAAACCGGGGCTCGGTAAAACGTCCTTTGTTTTTAATGCATTGAGAAGCGAAAGCATTGATATTTACCCGGAATTCACCGGAACCGCCATATCAGAGTTTCTAAAAGAAACAGCTGTCAGCACCGACAGGGAAGAGGTGTATGAGCAGGCAAGGAAAGGGCTGCTTAACGAATTTGATCTTGTCCTCTTGGAACCAATGAGCTATAACAATACGTATGCCTTGGCTGTTCCATCCGAATTTGCCAATCAGCATCAGCTGTCAACCATTTCTGATTTGGGAAAAATCCGCTCGGATATAAAAGCTGGTTTTACATTGGAATTTTCCGATCGTGAGGATGGCTATCTCGGCATTCAAAAGCTGTATGGGCTAACGTTCCCGAAGGTTACGACAATGGAGCCCAAGCTTAGGTACAATGCGGTTAAGTCGGGGGATATCAATTTGGTGGACGCCTATTCAACGGACAGCGAAATCAGGCATTATAAGCTGGAGGTTCTTGAGGATGACCGGAATCTGTTCCCGCCATATCAGGGCGCTCCGCTGCTTCGGCAGGAAACGGCCAAAGAGCATCCGGAAATGGTTCAGGCGCTGAATAAACTAGCAGGCAAGATTACAGATGATGAAATGCGGCAAATGAATTATGAAGTGAATGTGGAAGGGAAAAGGCCCGCAGACGTGGCAAAAGAATTTTTACAGAAGGAAGGCCTTGCAAAATGACGGCAAGACTTGCTGCCGCCATTGGAAAAAAAGCGGCTGCCATTTCTTTCTGGCGCACTCAAGCCGATTGATATGCACACCGAATTTAGGTATAATTACTTTAGAACTACGCAGGATGAAAAAGACCGGGTGCTCCAACACCCGATCTGCGCAATTGCTAACCGCAGAAAGAGCGGTCGGTCCAGATTAACCAGAAGTAACCGTTCACCTAGCCCGGGGGGACGGTTATTTCCTTTTTGCAAAGAAAATGACCAGTGACACTACGATTGAAAAGAAAGTCAGCATGACAGCCCCAAGTTGCATGAGTAAACTAATCGATTCGAATGTAGTCAAAGGCGTCACCTCCATCCTCATGGAAGTAACCAACCGCCCACCCTGCTTTTGCAATTGCTACGCTTAGTATACCACAAATCGAACATTTGTTCCCTATTTTTTAAGCTCTTTTCTTCCATTTTTCATTTGGGATAAAAGTAACCCCGATCAAAGAGGAAACGCTAAAGCCTCTATAGATCGGGGTTTTCTTATTAAAAAGTGAAGTCCAATTCTTTCTTTTCCTGCGATTCAATGCCTTGCATATACTTGATTCTTCTTTGGGCGGATGCGCTGCTGACCTGTTCATCGGCGTGGTAGGACGACCTGACCATCGGGCCGGCTTCACAGTGGCTGAACCCTTTCGACAGGGCGATTTCCTTCAGCTCGGCGAATTCATCCGGATGATAGTAGCGCTCTACCATCAAGTGTTTTTTGGTAGGCTGCAAGTATTGGCCAATTGTCATGATATCCACGTTGTGAGCCAGCAAGTCATCCATTGCCTGGAGGATCTCGTCCTTTGTCTCTCCGAGTCCAACCATGATGCTGGACTTTGTCGGAGTATCAGGTGATACTTCCTTCACCCTTTGGAGGAGCTGCAGGGAACGGTCGTATGTAGCTTTCGCCCTGACCCGCGGCGTCAAGCGCCTGACCGTTTCGATATTGTGGTTAAAAATATCGGGGCCGCTGTCCATGAGCATTCGTAAGCTTTCATAATCGCCTTTCATATCGGATGGGAGGATTTCGATCGTGCATCCCGGTACCTCACGGCGGATGGCCCGAACGGTTTCCGCAAACACGGCAGCACCGCCATCGTTTAGGTCGTCACGTGCCACGGCTGTCACCACGACATGCTTCAATCCCATAATTTTCACGGATTCAGCGACTCTTACCGGCTCATTCCAATCCAGTTCATTTGGCTGGCCAGTTTTCACTGCACAAAAACGGCAAGCCCTTGTGCAAATATCCCCAAGGATCATAAACGTCGCGGTTTTCCGTTCGCTCCAGCATTCGTGGATATTCGGGCATCTGGCTTCTTCACATACGGTATTCAAACCTTTTTCACGCATGAGTTTCTTGAGTCCTATGTATGATTCGTTGGTGTTGATTTTTGTTTTCAGCCATTCCGGCTTCCTTATGTACTCTTTATTGGCTGCCACTGACGAGCACCTTCCTTCGATGATTTATATTCCAGTCATCCGATCTATACTTCGTTTCGGCTAATTGACGTACTTCCTCCCATTGGCTGTCCGAAAGTTCAAGAGGAACCAACTCCAGCTGCAATCCTTTTTGAAAGCCCTTTTGAAAAGCAATTTCAGCTTCTTCAAATGTGATGGAACGGCCGGCCGCTTCCTTCATCGCAATGGCTTTGGAAGAGAAGTCGGAGCGTTTTGCTTCCCTCATTTTTTCATCAGGAAATATAAATAGATCAAAAAGCATCTGCTTATTCATCGTGAAGGGAAGGGATCCATGCTGGAGCAGTACGCCTTTTTGCCTCGTTTGGGCATGTCCCGAGATTTTCTTTCTGTCCACAAGCATTTCATAAATGGAAGCCCTCTCGAAACAAACGGCTGTAGAGTCCCCTTTTGCTTTTCCCTCCGGCATGGAGTAGTCCGCATGGATGCCCAGTTCTTTGAAGCCCTCCAGTATCCCTTTTGATAGGGTGAAATATGCTTCGCGCACGGATGCAGCAATGTACGGCTTTTCCTCTGACACGACCAGGCTGTAGGTCAACTCATCGTCATGCAGAACGGCGCTTCCTCCTGTCAGGCGGCGCACCAGCTCGCATCCATGCCGTTTGACGGCATCCAGGTCAATCGTACGGTGGATCCTCTGAAAATGGCCCAGGGACAGAGTGGGTTTCGTCCAGCCGTAAAACCTCAGAGTTGGCGGAATCTCCCCTTGGCTGTGCCACGTTAGCAGCATTTCGTCCAAAGCCATATTGGTTGCGGCATCATGATGGCCGGTATGCAGAAGTCCCCATGTATCAATCATGCATTATGCCTCCTCTGCAGAAAAATGTATAAAAAAATGCATCCAGCAAGGAATGCAGCGAGTAAAGGAAAATTCCAAGTTGAATTTACCTGTCACACTTCCCCACGCTAGCATTACCTAGTTCGGGTGCAAAGGGTCGGAACAAGCTTATTCCTCTCAGCCATTCTTATGGCTCCCCCAGTGCTTTGTCCGTATGTAAACACTGTTTTCATCGTAACCGAAGTGAATTCGGTTGTAAAGACAGGAGACTCCTCCCAGAACAGAAAAATGTGAAAATATAAAAATTGACCGTTGGGTGTGGGTTCCGGAGGGGGAGTTACTGTGCGGCGAACAGTTAAATGTTGGACGGGTGAAGGGGAAAGGTCCTGAATTGAAAAAAACCAATTAATTAATTGCACAGTTACCGGGCTGATCTTTCAGATCATTTATCGTGGCTAATTCTTGAAAGTATAGGGAATAAGCCATGATGAGCAATTTATTTCATATAAATTATTTACCGTAGACTAATGCTTTTTTCGTAACCATCCAAAATGACTGAGCAGTTTGTTTACTTTTTAATGTAAAACTTCATGATGAGGCTTATCACAACGGACAGAAGCGTGAGCTGCACCACGTAAACGAAGTGTACATCACCAACAATATGTAATAACGCTAACAGAACAAACAAAACGAACGGAACAACATACCATTTCCCCATTAACTTATACCCTATGATGGACGCACAAAAGACCATGAAAGGCATCATCATAAAAAGCAAAATACCTGCCACCGCCATCCCCCTTTTTAAGAAAATTTTACCATATTAATATTATATATGGTACGCAGACTAAGTGATATAGTAGGATTACGGGTAGCAACACATGCTGAATGATTAATTTCTTGATGTAATCTAAATTAAAAACAGACAGATATTGGTGTAGATCTGTCTGTTTTCAATCTTAAAATGAATATGACTCACCATCATTTGGAACTAACACATTAGACGCCATTCCTTTTTCATTTATGAAATTCCTCAATTCATCTCTGGACAATGCCCAGTGATTTACAGCTTCCATATGGACAGCCATTATTTTTGCGTGAGGAGCAGCCTTGTACACTTCATAAACATCCTCTTTGCCCATTACGAGAGAACCGCCCTCAAAGAATTGATTATCTCCAGCATTTACAACGATGATTTCTGGTTTATGCGTGTCGATTACTTCTTGAACAGCATTATACCAAACTGTATCTCCAGCTACATATAATGTCTTTTCTTCTTGGTGTTTAAAGATAACTCCACACACTAGTCCCGCAAGTTTTAATATTTCGCCTCTTCCATGCTCGCCTTTTGTTTTAATTAATTGAATCCCTTCAAAGACTGTATCCTCTTGTAAAACCTCAACATTTTGGAAACCTGCGTTTCTGATTTCCGTTGCATCTTCTTCATTTTGTGCAAAGAGTTTGATGTCCTTTGGCAATGCCTTTACAGCAGCCTCGTCCCAATGATCATAATGGAGATGAGTAACGATAACTGCATCAACACCTTTAATAATGTTGTCAACTGATGCTGGCAAGTCAATTAATGGATTGTTTTGATCTTGTCTTGGTGAGTTTGGGAATGGCGGGTACGTTCCTTTTCCCGCCAACATCGGATCGATTAGAAACTTTTTCCCCGCATATTCAACAGTAATGGTTGCATTACGAAGTAGATGTACATTCATATTTTTTCAACTCCTTTTTTTGTGATTCTGTTTGAACAATGTATAGTCTATACTATGACCCATTGACGGATACATAGATAAAATAAAGTCTTTTGTTTGTTTGACTTTACTAATGAAAGGAGTTAAATAAATGTTAGATCATACGGACATGCGGATCTTAGATGAATTATCCAAGAACAGTCGAATTACAATGAAAGAATTGGGAAAGAAAGTCCATTTGACTGGGCCAGCCACTTCAGCAAGAGTAGCGAAATTAGAGGAAAGTGGAGTTATCGAAGGTTATACCATTAAAGTCAACCGAGTCAAATTAGGCTGTTATATCCATGCTTTTATTACGATCATTACAGAAAGCATTTTTCATCAGCCTTATATATCATTTATAAAAACACAAGAGACATATCTAATCAATAACTATAAAATCAGCGGAGATGGATGTTACCTTCTCGAATGTAAATTTCCATCCAACGAATTATTGAATCAATTTTTGGAAGAATTAAATAAGCATGCCAACTATAAATTATCGATTGTCATTAATAAATATACTTAAACAAACTTTAGGGTTAATAATTTATTCGAGTTAATCGCTAAAGGGGAAATTAAAGAAACAAACTTTGCGCTCCTTTTCTTGTGTAAAAGACAGTTTTTAATCATCTATAGGAACGCATAGCATATCCTGGTTTCAATATAGTCACTACAGAGCGAGCAGTATTATTGCGAAGGTTGGAAATTCTCATAATTGAGATTACTGGACTAACTTTTAAACCCTAAAAAGCTTGGTATCAGTTATATGTTGTAAAACTGTACCAAAGGAAAAAGCTCCAAACCCCTTGATTACAAAGAGGTTTGGAGCTTTTCCTTCTGATCGGGATGACAGGAATTGAACCTGCGACCCCTAGCACCCCATGCTAGTGCTCTACCAAGCTGAGCTACATCCCGAAAATGGTTTCAACACTATTCATTATAGGAAAAATCATTGAAGAAAACAATCCCAAAAATCATAATGGCTCCCCGGGACGTCCAGGGAGCCGGCAATGATTACTTTCCGCCGATTATATCGAAGAGTCCGCCGATTCCGCCTTCGCCCTTTGAACCGCCTGTTTGAGGGAGGGCAGCGAAGACACGGCTGGCCAGCCTGCTGAATGGAAGAGACTGGATCCACACGGTTCCCGGCCCGCGCAATGTGGCGAAGAACAGGCCCTCCCCGCCGAAAAGGGCTGTTTTTACACCGCGAACCGTTTCGATGTCATAGTCGACATCGCTGGTCATCGCTACAAGACAGCCGGTATCAATGCGGATGACTTCGCCGGGGGAGAGGTTTTTTTGATAAATGGTTCCGCCGGCGTGAACAAATGTCATGCCGTCTCCTTCAAGCTTCTGCATGATGAAGCCTTCACCGCCGAAGAAACCGGCTCCCAATTTTCGCTGGAAAGCAATCCCCACGGATACACCTCTTGCAGCAGCTAAAAAAGCATCCTTTTGACAGATGACTTTTCCCCCAAGCTCACTGAGATCCAGCGGAATGATTTTTCCCGGGTAGGGGGAGGCGAATGATACGTGCTTCTTTCCGTTTCCTTCATTGGTGAACATGGTCATGAAAAGACTTTCACCTGTAAGGACACGTTTTCCCGCCCCGATCAATTTGCCCATCAGTCCGCCGCCCTGGTTTGCAGATCCGTCTCCGAATACGGTTTCCATATGGATGCCATCGTCCATCATCATCAAGCTTCCGGCTTCGGCGATTACGGTTTCGCCGGGGTCAAGCTCCACTTGCACAAATTGCATATCATCGCCAAAAATTTCATAATCAATTTCATGGTTATTCATCGTCATCCACCCTTTCTTGAACATTAAGTACGGACGGGAAAAAGAAAAGTTTCGAAAATCTTTTTTATTGTGCCCAACAAAAAGAAAAGGAGAACCTGCAGGCTCAGCTGCAGGTCTCCCAGGCTATTTGTTGCGGTCGGCAAAGATGGCCATGGCATCGCGCATGAAGGCGGCCAATCCCCCTCCGTATTGATCTATATTCTTGGTGAAACGTTCATCATCCACGTACAATTGGCCCAATCCCTTGAAGGCTTCATAGGAATAGCTGCCAAAATTGCTGTTCAGGAAGGTGTACCACTCTTTAATGGCTTCCTGTGCCTCTTCCGATTCGGGGGAACCGTGGCGAAGCCCAGCCAGCCTCGTGTAAATCGTATTCCATGCTTCCGAGACCGCTTTCTGCTGTTCCTTGGATATTTTTCCTGCCTTTGCAATGGACTTGTCGACCGCCTCGTCGCCCCAGCGGTCACGCGCCTCCTGTTCGTAAGGGTTATGGGTAAAATCAAAGCCTTCGAACTTTTCTTTGTTTGACATATGAATCTCTCCTTCTGTATGCCGGATGGTTTTTTCAACAAGCCCACTCATCTTATTCAGGCGGGCTCTTTTCTCCAATAGCATTTTTCTCTGGAGTTCAAGGGCATCCCGGCGAT
>DATBUB010000012.1:0-2974 GCA_036516555.1 Bacillaceae bacterium | reverse complement strand
TCTTTATACGGCGGGCCAGCATGCTTTTATTACTCCATAAGTCTTATTTAAAAATACATATGAAAACCAAAAGGATTTTTAGTTCTTTCATATAAAGACTTTCTATAAAATTAAAAGGACTTGCACTTTCGTGCAAGCCCTTTTTCATATTTCCTTATCGCTATTAAATTCTTCGATAATCTGAACAGCATCATCTATATGATGAACACTGAATATTTGAATCTCAAGATTCAATGTCTCTTTTGTATCCAGTGCTTCTTGCTCATTTTCAGCCGGAACGATTAGTCTCGGCAAACCATACTTGTCAGCGATGATCACCTTTTCCTTTACCATGCCAATAGGCTTAACGGCACCGGTTGAAGTGATTGCACCAGTTACCCCGAATGGCTGCGAATTGTATAGCTTATCTTCCCCCATTAATCCAGTAAGTGCTAATCCCAACCCTGCACTATTCCCATGTAAATCGGTACGGGCAGAAAAGGAACGAATCGCGTGCAATTCTTTTCCCAAGTATCGATTAACATCCTTTATCGTTTTCTGAAACTCATTGTTTTGAAAACCGGCCAACCTTAATAATTCCATATTTTTTCCCTGATAACGGTCTTGATTATTCACCTTGTATAAATGAATGATTTGCTTCTGCTCTTTATCAAAAGTCATTGAAACCAATTCTGGATCTTTTACGTATTGAATATCAAGGGTGTTTACCACCATTAAATGTATTCCTGACCCGCTGAGCAATTCAATTGGCTTAGCGGGGATGCTAGCTACAAAAGTAAAAGAGTCTAACTTTAAAAGTTTAATTTCAAATAATAGCAAGAGTGCCATGGCAATCGTTAGAATACTAATTGTTTTGGTTTTACGTCCTTTGCTCCGAAGGAGGATGAACAAAAGTGAAAGGAACGTAAATGCAAATAGAAGAATCCCCACGTAAACGAAGCCGGAAGTCACATCATTAATATATAACAGCAAATTTCCGGCACAAAGAACAAGAAAAGAGAAGATAAGCGTCAACCCGTTAAATTTTTTCAATATACTCACCCAAATGTTTTTATGTCTACTATGTATCCGCTTATTTAGTACATTTCCACAGGCAATCTAATTAACCTCTAATTCTTTCCAATATTTATTTAAAAATCGGTTTAACAAGGACAAAAGAACTATAACACTATAGATATCCCTTCCTAATACCCATTTATATGCCATGCGCGAATTATGTATAATAAGGAAAAAATGGTACGTTTCATCCAATGTCTGTCATTTTATCAAAATATGAAATAAAGAGAGGGTCGAATGGAATGTCGCTTGCATCCTTATACTCACTTTTGAGCTTAAAAAAGGCACAGCTCGCAAGGCTACAGGCATGCCAGGGAAAATTGGGCACATGCCAGCAGAGCTTTTACCAATATGAACGATATTGCACTGAACCGCCTCTTACTCCGACCACCTGGCACGGGAACCTGGCGAATCAATTTGACAACATTCGGGAAAGCGGTGTGCTGGCGAGCTACAGGGATATTGCCGGACCCCAGTTCAGCAGGGCGTTCAGCGTTTTATCCGCCAAAATCAGCAGCCTCCAGTCAGAGATTTCCTCGCTGCAAGCTACGATTGCATATCGGGAAGCGGAGCTGGCCAGACAGGCAGCGGAAAGACGAAAAGGCTAGATTACTAGAATAGGAAGTGAAGATCATGAGCACGGAAATCAAAATCCGCTATGGGGAAGTGGAACAGGCGTTGTCCAGACTCAAAGACTCCACTCAAGCCCTCGACACCTCCATGCCCTCAAACATCGGCGGGAAAAATGTTCTGGAAGTCATTAACCGACTAAACGAATTGAATGGGAAGATGAAAATACTTCTGACCGCATACAAAACACTTCTTCAGCAAAACGAGAATTCCACACAGCATTCCGTTCAAATGATGCGCGAAGCCGATGAGAAATTGGCACATTCCACGAATATGCACCAGCGGCTGGAAAGTTGGTGATGGCATGAAAATCTTGGACGCCCAAGGACTTCACGCCGGCACAGATCAAATTTTACAAAAGCTGGATACCTTGAACAGTCAGGCACAGGAACTGCAACAGGCTGTTGAGGGCATAATCGCTTTGGAAGATTCATTAAAGGGCCAGGGAGGCAGCGCCATCCGTTCCTTCTATCAGGAGTTTCACCATACATTTCTCATTTATCTGCAAGTGTTCAATGCAGAATATGTCACTGCTTTAACGGAAATCAAGAACGCATTGCGCGCTTTCGAGCATGCGGAGAATGGCTTTATCCATCAGGGCTTTCTTGAAAATGATATTGAGCAAGCGCTGCTCAGGATTGAATGGACCACTAGGGACCTGACCAACAGAGCGAATGTGGTCATGCAGCAGGTGTCAGACATTGTCAGCCTGCCGCGTCTGCAGGATGCCGAAACGGTTTACCATATCGGCAGAGGAAAAGAAAAGAACCGGACCACCCTGCAGGATCTGCACTCTTTCGATCAGAGGGCCGCGAGTTCCCTTGACCCCATTGAGCATGATATTGTAAGGATGCAGAACTTTGTTGAGCATATGCAGGGTTTGTTCAAAAGCGGTGAGATCAGTGTCTCCACCTACACGCCGGGCCAGCTGACAGAAAACGGGGAATACCGGAGACTGTTCGGAAGCCTTATCCAAAAGGCGGGGCTTGAGCCGGTGGAAACGATTGTAGGGGAACCGGACGACGAATATAAGAGCGTCAAGTACCATATTTATGCAGACGGCATGATCATCATGGAATTCCAATATGCCGGCAGCGACAATCAAGTTCATTATGAAGTTGTGCCTTCCGTCCCTGAAATCAAAGATATTGAGGATGAGGGCGGGACGTTTGGGGATGTCATGGAAGGGATTTGGGATGGTGCAGGGAAGGCTATAGGAGATACGTGGGACGGGATTGTGTCTCTTGGAAAGTTTCTTGAGCGAAATTTCAACCCCCTTTCAAAACAT
>DATBUB010000011.1:0-7926 GCA_036516555.1 Bacillaceae bacterium | reverse complement strand
ATTTTCGGGACATCCTTCAGCTGGGGATGGTGAACAATATAGCTCAGGGCATCGAAGCCGATATGTCCAAATCCTATGTTTTCATGGCGGTCCTTTTTTGCACCGCAAACATTCTTGCTGTCGTTAATATGGAGGACCTTTATTCGGTCTATGCCGATGATTCGTTCGAATTCCTCCAATACTCCGTCAAAATCATGAACGATATCATAGCCGGCATCATGTGTATGGCATGTGTCAAAACAGACGGACAGCCTATCATTATATGTGACTCCATCTATGATGGCCGCCAATTCCTCAAAGGTGCTGCCGCATTCCGATCCCTTTCCTGCCATCGTCTCAAGGGCTATTTGCACTTCCTGGCGGGATTCAAGGACCTCATTCAGGCCCTCAATGATTTTCTGTATTCCTTTTTCCGCCCCCTCGCCGACATGTGCACCTGGATGGAGAACGATTTGCCTGGCCCCCAAAGCTTCGGTCCGTTCGATTTCAGAACGCAGGAAGTTTACCCCTAGTTCGAAAGTGGCTGGGTTGACCGTGTTACCGATGTTGATGATGTAAGGAGCATGGACAACAAACTCATGAATCCCATTCTCCTTCATATGTGCCATTCCAGCTTCTATATTTAGATCTTCTATCTTTTTCCGCCTTGTGTTTTGCGGAGCTCCCGTATAGATCATCATAGTATTGGCGCCATACGACACCGCCTCTTCACTGGCTGCCAGCAGCATCTTTTTGCCGCTCATGGATACGTGTGATCCGATTTTCAGCATTTCCCCTCATCTCCTCATGATTCTTTGCTTTGATTCCGCTTATTGATCCTGCGTTCTCTCTTTTTAATTTGTTCCGCCTGATATTTCATTTTCTTTTTATATCCTGGCTTTACCTTGTTTGGCTTCTTGACCAGTTTCCTTGCCTTTATCTCGGTTTCATCAGCTGTTTTTACGCGCTTCTTTCTCTTGTTCCTCTCGGGAACATCCGTCCATTCCCCAGAATGGACATCCCGGTATGAAAATTCAATCCCCATTTTTTCGATGCGGACAAGTGCATCTTCATCCGATGGTTCATAGATGGTGGCCGCTATGCCTTCGTTCCCCGCCCTGGCCGTCCTGCCCGCGCGATGGATGTAAAAATCGAGATCCTTGGGAAGCTCAAAATTGATGACATGGCTGACACCCTCGATGTCTATTCCCCTCGCTGCCAGGTCAGTGGCCACGATATATTGGAATTCAAGTTCCCTGATTTGCTTCATCATCCTTTTTCGGTCGCGAGGGCTCAAGTCACCATGGATTCTGCCGGCCTTTAGTCCTTTTTGGATCAATTCATCCGCAACTGAATCTGCCATTTGCTTTGTATTGACAAACACAATGGCCAAATATGGATTGTATGCCCGCAGCATTTCAGCGAGCAGCTTTGTCTTTTCCCGGCTTCTAAGCGGAACGAGTACATGCTCAATTTTCTCAGCGGTGATTTGTCTCGGCTGGACATGCTCATATCTCGGATTTTCCATGTATTTTTTCAGGAATGGCTTGAGTTTTTCCGGAATGGTGGCAGAAAAGACCAGGATTTGAAGTTCTTTCGGCATTTTTCCTGCAATTTGATCGACATCATGCAAGAAGCCCATGTCAAGCATAAGATCCGCTTCGTCTACGACAAGAATGGAAGCGGTATGGACAAACAGAGCTTGTTCCCTGACCAGGTCATTGATCCTGCCGGGTGTTCCTACAACGATATGCGGCTGATGGCGGAGCCTGTCAATATCCCTTTGCTTATCCGTACCCCCGATATAACATCTGGCTGAAAGGGAACGCTCTTCATCCTGGTTCACTATCTTCAATATTTCATGATAAATTTGATTGGCAAGCTCCCTTGTGGGTGCTGTAATCACAGCTTGAACCTGTTTGATTTCAGGATCGAGCTTTTCCAGGATGGGCAGCAGATAAGCATGGGTTTTTCCTGTTCCGGTCTGGGATTGCCCTATGGCACTTTCCCCTTTAAGAATAGTTGGAATCATCTTTTTTTGAATTTCTGTCGGTTCCTTGAACCCGAGTTCTTTAATAGCATTATGAATAAACGGCTTGAATCCATATCGTTCAAATTGTTGTTCAGCCACTGTACGTTCACTCCTTTAGTGTGGGCCTGTGCCCTACAACCCCCTATTATAATCCATTGTCCGCCTATCCACAATTCCGCTGTCTTTTTATTTCCGTGACGGCTGCCGGCCAGACGTTTTCCTCATCCTTGCATACAGTGATACTGTATACAGTCCATTAAAGAAAGGAGGGACGTCATGCTACCGCGTTTTCAACAACCACCCATGAACAGGCATATGGCCCAGCGCTTCGGAGGCCGGATGGGAGGGTCAGGCATGTTCGGAGGACCCTACGGCATACCTCCCGGACATGGTGCCATGAGACAGGGCGGCGGACTTTTGTCCAGACTGTTCAGAAGGCAGGCCGGCTTGCAGGGCAGGCAAGCTGCTGCTGCAGGATTTTCAAAGGCTGCCGCGCAGGGAGCCGTTGGCGGCGGCGGTTTAACTGGGTTCTTGGATCAGACCCAGCAAGTCTTGAAGACCATGCAGCAGGCGGGACCCATCATTCAGCAGTATGGGCCAATGATTAAAAATTTGCCCGCCATGTGGAGACTCTATAAAGGATTTCGCGATATAAAAACAGAAGGCGAACAAAATGATCCTGAATCTGCCCCTTCTTTGAAATCCTCGCCAAATGCCAAGAGTGCTCAGCAACTTGATGTAAAAGAAATAAAAGAACACGGTCAAAAAAGGGAACGAAAACAAAAAAACGGGAAATCAGTTCCTAAAATATATGTCCCTTAACCCTTTCCTCCTCTATTTGGCTTTTCCCCTCCAGTTATATATAATGGGGGTATGAGTTCAATAGATTACAGGCATAAGAGCCTGCAGTCAGGAGGATTTGAATGCAAACGATAAAAATATCACCCCGCGGATACTGCTATGGCGTAGTGGATGCCATGGTCATCGCCAGAAACGCGGCTTTAGATAAATCACTGCCCCGCCCCATCTATATTTTGGGCATGATTGTCCATAATAAACATGTGACGGATGCTTTTGCCGAAGAAGGAATCATCACCCTTGACGGACCCAATCGGAAGGAGATCCTAGAAAAGGTGGATTCCGGTACGGTCATTTTCACAGCCCACGGCGTATCTCCCGAGGTCCGGGAACTCGCAAAGGAAAAAGGACTTGTGACGTTGGATGCAACATGTCCGGATGTCACTAAGACTCATGACCTCATAAGGGAAAAAGAGAAGGTAGGATACGATGTCATCTATATCGGCAAAAAAGGTCACCCGGAACCTGAGGGAGCTGTAGGGGTAGCCCCTCATATTGTCCACCTTGTTGAAACGCTGGATGACGTAGAAGAGCTCGAAGTAAAGAACGACAAGATTATCGTGACAAACCAGACCACCATGAGCCAGTGGGACGTTCTGGCCATTATGGAAAAAGTAAAGGAAAAATATCCGCATGCAGAGCAGCATAAGGAAATTTGTCTTGCCACTCAGGTTCGTCAGGAAGCTGTTGCCGATCAGGCAGGTGAAGCCGATGTACTCATTGTGGTGGGCGACCCGATGAGCAACAACTCAAACCGTTTGGCCCAGGTTTCCGAAGAAATCGCAGGCACCAAGGCTTATCGCGTAGCAGACGTATCCGAAATCGATATTGATTGGATAAAGAGTGCTGAGACTGTTGCTGTGACTGCTGGTGCTTCCACCCCAACCCCGATTGTAAGGGAAGTCATCGCTTTTCTTGAACAATTCGATCCATTCGACCCGTCTACTTGGAGAAGGGAAAAAGGCGTTCCGCTCAGCAAAATTCTTCCTAAAGTCAGGAAGCCAAAGCTGCAGCCTTAAAATGGCTATAAGAGAAGAAGCTGTCTATAAGTCCCTAAAATAAAGCAGGGGGAGAAAAACGGTACGTTTTTTTTCCCCTGCTTTTTTCTTTTTCTGTCTGACTTGTGGCGAGCTTCGGTTTGTGGTGTGCTAACTTCATTCTACAAAAGGAAGCGATTTTTTCTATTAATATTGATGGTACGTGGTCCTGATTTCGATCTGTCAGCCCGGCTGTTGCTCGCAGTACAGTTTGCATTTCCTTCGTGCGATGCATGTTCGAGTAAGCTGATTCCTGGGGAATGACACGGGACCTAACACCCTGCAATGCGCGATGCGGCTGGGGTGGCCTCAGGCCATGCCAGCGGAAAGGTGTGCCGGAACGGAAAGCAACAGGAACCGCACATCCATTTTATTTGCAAAGAAAAAAGGCCGTCACAGAAAATCAGTTCTCACTGACTTCCTGGACACCCCTCTTTTTACATAAAAATGAATGGATCTGTCCGCAGAGATGAGGCGGTAAACTCCACATCGTATCCCCTTCCGCTGCACAATTCCTGCATTTTTCGTGCAATGCCCTGCTTCATGATTTGTTCGATATGATGTCCGGGATCCACCACATTCAGCCCCATATTTAACGCGTCATGTGCAGTGTGGTAGTAAAAATCACCGGTCACATAGACATCCGCACCACTCATTTTGGCTTTGGCAAAGTATTTGTTTCCATCTCCGCCGAGAACAGCTACCTTCTTGATCCGGTCATCCAGATTTCCCACCACGCGGACACCGTCCACTTGAAATGCCTCTTTGACATACGCCGCAAACTCTTCCAGCGACATTTCGCGAGGCAGCTCTCCCACTCTTCCGAGACCCAGTTCCTGTCCCTTTACAGCCAAGGGGTAAAGGTCGAACGCGGGCTCTTCATATGGATGGGTTTTCAGCATGGCGGAAACCACTCTTGTTTCCAAATGCTCAGGGAATACCGTTTCGATCTTCACCTCATCCACTATTTCTAATTCCCCCGGCTTCCCGATATGCGGATTTGCCTCTTCGCCGGGCAGGAACCTTCCTGTGCCAGCGGAAGTAAAAGTGCAATGGCTGTAATCCCCAATTGATCCTGCCCCCGCTTTGCCAAGCGCTTCATACATTTCCCCTGCGTTCTCTTCCGGTACAAAAACAGCAAGCTTTTTGAGCCTTTGCTCCGAGGTGGGGACAAGTACGGCGGGATTGATCAGGCCGAGAGCCTCCGCAAGCAAGTCGTTCACTCCGCCTTCCGCCACATCCAGATTCGTATGGGCCGTATAAACGGCAATGTCATTCTTGATCAGCTTTTCTATCAGCCTGCCCCCAGGTTCATCCGTGATTAATCGCTTCAGAGGGCGATAGATTAAAGGATGATGGGCGATGATCAAATCAATCCCTTTTGAAATGGCTTCATCGGCGACAGCATCAAGTACATCCAGTGCAATCATGACTTTTTTGATTGGCTTGCGCAACGTTCCGATATGAAGCCCCACAGGATCCCCTTCCATTGCGAGTTTCTTTGGCGAGAATTCCTCAAACACCTGTATGATTTGGTGGCCGTTTACGCTTTTTGTCACTCCAATGCCTCCTTCACCATCACGATTTTATTCAGCAATTCTTGTTTTTTGGCGAGGTTCTCATCCGACTTGGCAGCTTTCTCGAGTCCATTAACAATATTTTCCCATTGTTTTACTTCCTGCTCCCATTTCCTTCGAAATTCATGGCTTTTCTCCTCCATTAAATACGGCCCCAGCAGCAGTCCGGCATTCAAGTCTCCATAGGTACTAAGGGGGTCACCAAAGTCCGCCACAAGAATCTCATATATTTTCCCGTCTTCTTCAAGGATTTCTTCAGCAGAAAGCCTGCGGCCGTTGTTCATGAGCCATTTGCGCACATGAATCGCCCCTACATTGGGCTGAAGGATCAGCCTTTCAACTTCCCGGAGCTTATCCTTCCCTCTTTCCAAAATATCGGATATGAGAGCCCCTCCCATTCCGGCAATCACGACACAGTCTGTCTCAGAAGGCTGGAGAACTTCCAGGCCGTCTCCTTTTCTGACATCAATGAATTCCGCCAGACCAGCTGCTGCCACCTGGTGCTTCGCTGCCTTCAGCGGACCGTCCGCCACTTCTCCCGCGATGGCCGATGGAGAAATGCCTTTCCGGACACAATAGCATGGAAGATAGGCATGGTCCGATCCGATATCCGCCAGCCTCATGCCTTTGATTATGTAAGAAGCGACCGTTTCAAGCCGCAACGACAATCGATCGATATTCATAGAATGGCATGCACCGCCTTGTTATATTTAAAAAAAGCTCTTTGCCCGTATGCAAAGAACTTTTTTTATTTTTCCTATTTTAAGTTTGCCACCCATTCTGCCATTTGATCAATATTATCGGCAGGAACCAGGCCAGCCGGCATTCCTCCGCGACCGTTCTTCAGGATATCAGCCACTTCATCCTTAGAAAGGCCTGTGCCGTGAAGATTAGGTGCACCGCCTGAGCCTTTAAGATCTCCGCCGTGGCATCCGATACAGGCTTGCTTGGCATATGCTTCCGGCTCAAATTCTTCAACCGCTTCTGTTCCGCCGCCCTCTTTTTCTTTCGCAATTTCTTTAGAGTCGCCGATTCCCTTGATGCCAAGGAAAAAAATAAGTCCAAGCCCCATCACCATGATTAGAATGTATGGAATAATAGGATTGCGTTTCATGACTTTCCCTCCTTATGTAATAGATATCAGTTAAAATATAGATTGTACAAACATCTACATTTTACTCGAAAAACACGAGAAGGGAAAGCCTTACGGCTGATCTTTCATTCATTTTTCGATATTTGGACAAAAACACATGCTCAACCAGGGTTGCCGGGTTGGCCATCATCCAATTTTTCCGTATACCTCACGGGCTATGATCATTCGCTGCACCTCCGAGGTGCCCTCCCCTATTTCAAGCAGCTTGGCATCCCTCATCATGCGCTCCACTTCATATTCCCGCATATAGCCGTATCCGCCATGGATCTGCACTGCCTGATCGGTGATTTCCATGCATACTTCAGACGCGTAGAGCTTACACATGGACGCTTCCTTGGCAAATGGCCTTCCCTGGTCTTTCAGCCATGCCGCTTTATAAACCATGTTGCGGGCCAGCTCTATTTTCATGGCCATATCAGCAATTTTAAATTGTGTCACCTGAAACTGCGATAAGGAACGGCCAAATTGTTTCCGTTCTTTGGAATACTGAACGGCCTTGTCAAAAGCAGCTTGAGCAATTCCGACAGCCATGGCCCCGATTCCAATCCGGCCGCCGTCCAGTGTCACAAGGAATTGCTTGAAGCCTTCCCCTTCCTTCCCAAGAAGATATTCCTGAGGAACACGCACATTTTCAAGGACCAATTCGGTCGTATTTGAAGCGTTCAGCCCCATTTTTTCGTAATTGTCGATGATGGTGAATCCTTCCAGAGAGGTGGGTACAATGATGGCGCTGATTGACTTTTCTCCATCCTTTTCCCCAGTGATGGCGGTCATGGCTACGTGTTGGGCGTAGGAGGCATTGGTGATGAAGCATTTGTTTCCATTGATGACAAAGTCATTGCCTTCGCGTACAGCAGCGGTCCTTGTGCCGCCAGCGTCCGATCCCGCATTTGGCTCAGTCAAACCAAAAGCGCCGAGGGACTCTCCTGTACAGATGGGAGTCAAAAATTCACGCTTTTGCTCTTCCGTGCCAAACATATTGATTGGCGCTCCGCCGAGTGAAATATGGGCTGAGTATGTAATGCCTGTCGATCCGCAGGCCCTGCTTAGTTCTTCTGTCACAATCGCAAAGCTGATAGTGTCGGCCCCTGCTCCCCCGTATTCTTCCGGGAAAGGAAGACCCATCATCCCCATTTCTCCCAGCTCAGAAAATATTTCTTTTGGAAATTGTTTATTCCTATCCCTATCCACAGCACCCGGAGCCACTTCCTCCTGAGCAAACTCCCTGATCGTCCTCCTGATCATCTCCTGCTCGGAATTCAAATCAAAATTCATTTGCCTTCCCCCTTT
>DATBUB010000010.1:0-7513 GCA_036516555.1 Bacillaceae bacterium | reverse complement strand
ACCCTATCAATAGTTGATGCCTTAAACTATATTACATGGAGGGTGCGCCGTCAATATAATAATTGTGAAAAATTGGTGTCACGGAGGGTTCCCTTTAATATGAGGAAGCAAATGATAATATTTCCAATCATATTGTCCAGAGCGGCCTTGCTTTGGCTCGTTTCCTGCTTACTTTATCCTTCTACATAGGTATTTTTTGTACTATTCATGGTTTACTGTCCATTCCCGCACAAATACTGTCCATATAAGTGATATTACTGTCCATTCTCTGCCTTTTACTGTCCGCGGTCGCGGCTTTACTGTCTGGTCCGCCAAATTATCTGTCCTATGGATGCAATTCAAGCTTACATGCATCCACTTTCAGGAAAAGATTGCGGCCGCCATTCACTCTTCCGAACCAAATTAAAATGGCTGCCCCAAACGGGACAGCCTTTTTTACTCTGACTATTAAAAATTGGTCCATTTTTCTGCGGGATCGGTTCGCTTCCGGACTTTCGCCGCAGCAGCCTTCTTATCGAAGTATCCGATATGCAGGACTCCTACAATTTTCTCCCCTGGCTTTGCCCCGAGCTCGGTACGGAATTTCGGATCGTTAATATGGTTTGGCGTTTTCCATACCATTCCGAGATCCTGTTCCCAGGCAAGGAGCTGGAGGTTTTGGAGCATACAGCTTGTTGCGGCAAAATCTTCGTCCCACACTTTTGGACGGGGATCCTCATTCATGAGCACCGCCAGAAATGCAGGCACTTCATCGAATTTTTTCCGCATGTTTTCATGCTTTGCCGGCTCATGGCATTTCAAGACGGCCTGGATAAAATCTTCCTTCCGCTCGCCCGACACAAAAATAAAACGCCACGGTTCCCGCACTCCATGCGTCGGTGCCCACACGGCATCTTTTAATAAAGAGAGAACCAGTTCTCTGCTTACTTCCTTTTCCAAGTAACCTGTTTTGATTGATGTTCTTTCACGGATGACATCTGCAATGGTCCCTGTTGCGATCATAATGATGACTGCCTCCCTTAGCATTACTTCTCTTCATTGAGAATCATTTTCATCCATCATATCATGCAAACACTTTTTTGGACAGGATTGGATGATGCTATAAGAAAACGACCGCACATTGCCTGGCATCCGGGTCCCATGTTAACTTACATCAAAAAAACTGTCCGAGTCTGGACAGCTATTTTTAATCCTGATAAATCAGGACCGGTTTTTCCGGTTCAGTTTTTAAAAATTGATAGGCCTCAAGTATACGGTTCATGACATCCGTCACCTCTTCCCTGCTGCTGTGGATGGTGGCGATGGTGTCTCCCGCCTGCACCGGATCTCCTACCTTTTTATGAAGCATGATTCCGACCCCAAGATCGATCACCGATTCTTTTGTTTCCCGGCCAGCTCCAAGAATCATGGCGGCTGTACCAATTTCATCCGCCGTTATGCTGCCGACGAAGCCGCTGATCGGCGAAGCCACCGGTATACGGAACTTGGCCTGCGGCAATCTGGTGACATCATCTGCGACCGAGGCATCCCCTCCCTGCGCAGACAGGAACCGCTTGAATACTTCCAGCGCCTCTCCGTTTCGGATCACTTCTTCCAGCTTGGCCCTTGCCTCTTCTTCGCTTTCCGCCTTGCCGGCCAAAAGAACCATTTTGCTTCCGAGAACCAGGCAGAGTTCATGCAAATCCTCCGGCCCCTCCCCCCTCAGGGTCTCTATGGCCTCTTTTACTTCAAGAGCATTTCCGACTGCAAACCCGAGCGGCTGGTTCATATCGGAAATAATCGCCATCGTTTTTCTCCCGACTTGGTTCCCGATTTCCACCATGGCAGCGGCCAGTTCACGGGCATGCTCCAGGTCTTTCATGAAGGCCCCCGCTCCTACCTTGACATCAAGCACAATGGCATCTGCCCCTGCCGCTATTTTTTTGCTCATGATGGAGCTCGCGATAAGCGGAATGGAATTGACCGTTGCTGTAACATCCCGGAGGCCATAGATTTTTTTGTCCGCCGGCGTTAAATTCCCCGACTGGCCGACCACGGCAATCTTATTCTTATTGACAAGCTCCATAAATTGTTTTTCCGTGATTTCCACATGGAATCCGGGCACCGATTCTAGCTTGTCGATGGTTCCCCCGGTATGCCCAAGTCCGCGTCCCGACATCTTGGCAACAGGAACACCAAGTGAGGCAACAAGCGGAGCAAGAACAAGAGTCGTCGTATCCCCCACTCCTCCCGTCGAGTGTTTATCCACTTTAATTCCCTCGATGCCGGACAGATCGATCTGATCGCCCGATTCCACTATGGCAAGCGTAAGCTCGGCCGTTTCTTCCGGTGTCATCCCTTGGAAATATACCGCCATCAGAAAGGCTGACATTTGATAGTCCGCTATGGTATTGCGAGTATATCCTTCAATGACATATTTGATTTCTTCGCTGGAGAGGGCCAATCCATCTCTTTTTTTTGCAATTACATCCACCATTCGCATGTGCCGCCACTCCTTTTTTTATATAAAAATTGTTCCCGTAAAACGCCTATTCATCAGCTTTATTATCAGTTTTTCCATAAACAATGTCAAAAGTCACAAAAAAAGCTTTACACACTTACAAAAAGTAACTATACTAAGAGTAGCTACTTACTTTTTGTAATATGGAGGAATGAAAAATGGCAATCACAAAATGGAGTGTAGACACAGCTCACAGCAATGTTGACTTTTCCGTCAGACATATGATGGTATCCAAAGTAAAAGGCTCCTTTAATGATTTCAGCGCGAAAGTTGAGGCAGATCCTGCTGATTTGACAACTGCAAGCCTGAAATTCACGATCAATACAGCAAGTATTGATACACGCAACGAAGATCGCGACAATCACCTTCGTTCCGCTGATTTCTTTGACGTTGAGCAATATCCTGAATTGACGTTCGCATCCACAAACATCGAAAAGAAAGGCGACAGCATTTATGCCGTGACAGGCGAAGTTTCCCTTCATGGGGTTACTAGGCCTGAAACGTTCACCGTCACTTTCGAAGGTATATCCAAAGATCCAATGAGCGGGGCTGAAAAAGCAGGCTTCAGCGTGGAAGGCACCATCAAACGCAGCGACTACGGCTTGACCTGGAACGCTCCTCTTGAAACAGGCGGTGTTTTGGTCAGCGATGACGTCAAAATCTCCCTGGAAATCCAGGCCGCAAAAGAAGCATAACACGATAAAAACCGGAGGCACCCGCCTCCGGTTTTTTAATTACTTCGCCTGATGTTTCAGCAAATCACGGATTTCTGCCAACAGCTCTGCTTCAGCGGAAAGCTCCGGCTCTTTCTCCACTTTCTCTTCTTCTTTCTTTTTCTTCAGGTTTCCAAGAAACTTAATAAACAGAAAGATGGAGAAAGAAATGATAAGGAAATCCACTATACTTTGTATAAAGTTTCCGTACTTGATGGCGGTATCCCCAACCGGAATAGCGAGCTTCTCGAAGCTTTTGCCTCCGAGAAGAATCCCGGCAATCGGCATGATGATATCATCCACAAGCGATGATACGATCTTCCCGAAAGCAGCTCCGATGACAACAGCCACTGCCAAATCAAGCACATTCCCCTTAATTGCAAATTTCTTGAACTCCTGCCACATACAACAAGCCCCTCCCAAATAAAACGTCCCTATCATTCTACAAAACACCGGAAATTTGGCAAGAGCATTTTTGCACGCATAAAAAGCCGGCCGCCAAAGCTTATTGCTCTGACAGCCGGCTGGGAATTTGGTAAACTGGTTATCTTACACGAGCAAATCCAAAACCTGAAGCGATGTCATCGCCTGTGCCGGAATAATATCCGCCTTTGATGTCATAGCTTTTCGCACGGTTCTGAAGGTTTGCCCGCAGCTGTGCGTTCGTCATGCTCGGATTGGAAGCCCAAATTTTCGCGGCAAGGCCTGAAACGTGCGGTGTAGCCATGGAGGTTCCGCTG
The DNA here is from genome assembly GCA_036516555.1 of Bacillaceae bacterium. Lineage (GTDB taxonomy): Bacteria > Bacillota > Bacilli > Bacillales > Bacillaceae_C > DATBUB01. Next base: position 3,560 of record DATBUB010000010.1, on the reverse strand, counting down.
ATTGTGTTATAGCCTCCATTGTACCAAGTGGACAGGATGGCTGCCCCCGGAGCAGAAATTTCCACGTCTCCCTGCTGGATCACGTAGTCACCTGCCGTGCTGGAAAAACCTCTGGAAGAGAAGTCCGCAACACGGTATGTTCCGTTCTCCTGCCTGTTCTCTAAAGCCGCTACCGCGATTGCCTGAGTCAAGGCTCCAGGGTAACCGATAGTTCCAGGGTTAGGGCCGGAGTTTCCTGCCGCTGCCACGACCAAGGCTCCGTTGGAATATGCATAGGAAACTGCACTCGAAATGAGCGAGTTGTTTGCACTTGAACCAAGGGACATGGAGATGACGACCTTTACGCCAAGCCTTTTGCCTTCATCTGCTGCACGGCGGATCGCAGCTGCGATGTCGTCCGAGTAACCGGAGCCCCTGTCGTTCAGCACTTTGTATGCCCAAAGGGAAGCCCCCGGGGCCACTCCGTAAATGCCAGAGCCGTTTCCGCCGTCAGCCAAAGCGGTCCCGGCGACATGCGTTCCGTGTCCGTTGCGGTCTGCGCAAGTTGTTTCGCTGATGTATAGGGTGGTGTAGTCTTTACATTGCTCCACGCGTTTCGTGAGGTCAGTATGATTGCGGTTTACGCCCGTATCCAGAACGGCAATCCTGATGCCGCTGCCGCCGGATGGATTGGTCAATGTGGAGTCATTGTAAATCGCTTTGATGCCCCATGGCACCTGCTCTACGGCTTGCGGGGAAATCGGAGCCGGCTTGGCTTCGATGGACATCTGTTCCACCTTTGTCACTGTAAAGTTTTTATTCTTTTGAAGTGCGTTAAATTGCGCTTCATTCATCGTGGTGGAGAAACCTTTGTCAAAATTCCACCTGACACCGTAATCTGTTTTGGCTTTTTGGACTAAAGCAGGGTTGTTGGATTCAATGTACACTCTTATGTCTTTTTGCGAACCTTGATCTACATTAGGGGCCGCCAACGAACTTGAAGAAAACGAGAAAACCATCAAACCGGCAGACAACAGTACAGAGTTTACTAGCTTCTTGCCAAAGCGCATTCCATTTTCTCCTTTCAGATGCAAAAGTGATTTGGTGAACCTGAAACCATCCTGCCCTCCTATCCTCATTGTTTTCGCTTACATTTCAATGGTATCACGCTTTTGCAAAGCCGTGAATTCCCGAGCTAGTCCAAGATATTAAGAGATAACATGGAAAATAGTTAATTTCCCAACCGAAAATGAGCAAAAAGCCCCGTTTAGAATATCAGCCATCGGCCGAAAAATTGGTTTTTATTGAGAAAACATCTATTTTAAAGCTAAAATAGCACTAAGACCCCAAATTGATCAAAAAACAGAAAAGGAATCAACAGCATATTTTCCGTATTTTTCCGGACGTTTCCACTGTTTTTTCGCCAAGTTGGCTAGAGTGGCACCACTCTTTCATAAATAGGTAGGTGATCCGAGTTGTTAAAGAAAACGATAAGAAGCCTTTTCAGTATGACAATCCTTTTCTTTTTGTTCCTGCCGTCCACGGCACATGCACGGTCTTTTACCATTGATGCCGTGGATATACATGCCATGATCATGGAAAATGGAAATGTGTATGTGGAGGAATTATTCACGTATTCCTTTAAAGGGGCTTTCAATGGTACTACGCGCATGATTGGTGATGATGATTTCGAAGGCGTCGGGCATTTTGAAGCCTACCAGGTCCCGGACGATGCTGAAATGGGCCGTATTTCAAGACCTGACGCCGTGCCTCTGAAGGTAGAGAAAGAGGGTTATACATACAAGATTCATCGTTCTTATAAAGATGAGACGAGAAAGGTTTTTTACCGGTATCAGCTGGACGGGGCCGCACGAAAGTATGAGGATATCGGAGAGTTCTACTGGCGTTTCTTCGATGAAATGGGCGAGCACGACCTGAATCATTTGCGCATTTTGATATCATTGTACGGGGAGAAAAATCTCCCTGAGAACAGCTACGGATTTATGCATGATGTGACGGGCGGAAAAGCAAAGCTTACGGAATCCGGACTTTATTACATAAACAAGAAGCTGCCAGGCGGTGTGGCTTCTGAACTGAGGTTATTGTTTCCAAGCGACTTTTTGAGCGGGATGGGCTATACCCAGAAAGAAACCATGCTCCCCGCCTTTTTGGAGGAGGAAGCGGCTTATGAGAAGCGGCTCGCATTAAGGGATAAATGGCTTCCCGCCTTTGACCGGATCAATGATACGGCCTTTTATATGTTGCTGATTTTGGCGCTTTTAAGTGTCTTTTATCCCAAAAGGGTGGTCAGGCTTTTTGCCCTGCCTTCATCCCGGAGGCAGTTGGACGAAACGGACTCCTTTATCCTTACTGCCTTGAAACGCAACCTGAATTTTAAGCCCCAGGATATCTTCAGCGCTCTCTTCCGTTTGCATCAGAGGGGAATTGTATCGGTGGAGCGGATCCCGGCAAGGCTTGAATATGAGGAAGATGATAAAACACCGGACCATACGTTCAAATTTGCGCTGGAAAAGCCGTCTGCAGAACTGGGAGAATACGAGAACTTTCTTATCGACTGGCTCTTTACGGAAACGGCTGATGGAAAACGGAGCTTCTCCCTAGATGAACTGCCTGTGCAGACAAGAAAGGAGAAAGAGCATAATTGGCGGAGGGAAGCTGCCCATCAGGAAGAGATACGCATTTTTCGCAAGAAGTTTAAAGAATGGAAGCGGATTGCCCAAAGGGATAAGAAGCTTCATACTATTATCCGTCCAGTTATGGCAAAAAAGATTTTTCTCCATGTGCTTGTCCCATTATGGGTTGCCTGGATGCTTGCTGGTTTGTGGCTCGGCTTGGCGGATGCCGGTGAAATGTGGATATGCGCGCTTTTCTTGCTGGCGGGCTATGCCTTTCTCCTTTTCAAAAAAGGGCATCGCCTGTTTTTGACCTTGTACTTTTTGCTGAGCATCATCTTTTTGCCGGAGCTGGGACTTGGATATGGGATGGACTCTTTTTACATGCTCTTATTTCCGCTAATATTCATAGCTGCCTTTTTACCATCTGTATATCCGACCTTAAAAGGGCTTCCCTTCGTGAAAGGAATGGCAAGATGGCTAAGATCCGTACGCCGGAAAAGAATGGAGCCGCCCCAAACCAATAAACTGGCAGAAAGATATTTTCAAGACGCCATCGCTTTAGACACAGCCACTCCATTTAACGCTTTTTACGGAAAGCAGTTCAACACAAGCCAAGTGGCAGACATGCTGCCGTTTCTTGTGGCTCCGGCTGAAACAGAGCGGATTTATTCGTATTACCGGATCTATCTTTACCACACGTATGGCTCCTCCGGTTCAGGAGGGTCATCCGGAAGCAGAGGCGGCTCGGGAGGAGGCGGAGGGGCAGGAGCTTTTTAGTTTTCGCACGACAGGAAAAGGTGTCCATTTACGCCCTTGGTTACAGCAAGAAACGTTAAGCAGTGTGGTAAGTGCAACGGTGCATAGCCAACACTCTGATTATGAAATGACAGCGGTGATTGTTGGTAGCCAAAAACTGTGGATCCCTCGAGTTGAAGCCCAACAAGG
>DATBUB010000009.1:0-7855 GCA_036516555.1 Bacillaceae bacterium | reverse complement strand
TCTTGCGCTTCCTTCAGAACACGGGCGGTAAATGATTTTCTGTATTCATCCAAATAATAATATCGGTCTTTCAGCATGGCCAAGACTCCTTCAATCGTTTTCTCCATTTTACCATCATGGCCTTTCCGGAGCCGAACATTTCTCTTTCTCCCGGTACCGGCGATAAAATAGGGGAAGGCTACCACTGAACAAAAAGGGTTTCGATATGGAAGGATTTATGCAGAAGTCCCATCTGAATGTCCTTGGAGAGCTCTATTCCGATAAGAAATCCATCGCGGTGATTATTTTGAAAAGAATGGAACTTTTTGAGGGTGATACAAGCATAAAAAGGAAGTTATTTGCAAATGCCCCGATTGTTCAAGCGCCGTGGCTGTTATGGTCCAATTTCTGTGAAAATCCCCAGCCCCCTGTTCATCAACCAATTAATTTGATATGATGGGACATGGAGGCAACTCAGTGATTAAATACGAATGTTCGACAAAAAAACACAAAAAATATTCGTATTTCATTGACTGGGATAGGCCTTTTGTGCTATTACTATAGTAGAAAATAAATTAATATTAACATAGTTCATTGAATGTATATGCTTAGGAATAGGGCCTAGGCGTCTCTACCCGGCAACCGTAAATTGCTGGACTACATGAAGAACGATGCGGGAACGTTTTTGTGCAGCATTATTATTTTTTTATCTTTTCATTCCCGCACCTCGTCCATGTAGGCCAACCCCGGGTAGAAAGCTGCCCGGGGTTATTTGCATTTGATGGGCGCTGGGAGGATTATTGTGGAACGCTATTTTAATTTTAAGGAGTTAAACACGAGCTACCGCCAAGAGTCGGTTGCCGGTCTTACTACATTCCTGGCCATGGCGTATATTTTGTTCGTCAACCCAACCATTTTGAGTGCAACCGGTATGGACCAGGGTGCCGTTTTTGTCGCAACCGGCCTCGCTTCCGCCATTGCCTGCCTTGTGATGGGACTGTGGGCTAAATACCCTGTTGCCTTAGCTCCTGGAATGGGGATTAACGCCTTTTTTGCTTTTACTGTCGTATTGGGAATGGGTATTCCTTGGCAAACGGCTTTGGCCGGTACGTTCATTTCCGGATTCATTTTTTTCATTCTGACACTGACCAAAATCCGTGAGACAATTATCAATGCAATTCCGGAGCAGCTGAAGCTTGCCGTTGCAGCAGGTATTGGCTTGTTCATTGCCTTCATTGGTTTTCAAAATGCGGGCATCGTCAAGGAAGCACAGCCGGGAACGACGATTGTTGCTTTGGGAGACATTACAGCTCCAGCGACTTTGCTTTCTATCTTTGGCCTGATTATTACGGCGCTTTTCATGATCAGAGGATTTAAAGGCGGCATCTTCTACGGAATGATCGCGACTTCTGTAGCGGGAATCATTTTCGGGCAGATTCCTCTTCCATCCGGCATTGTGGCACCGATACCAAGCATTGAACCGACTTTCGGTGCGATGTTCAGCCACCTGCACGACATTTTGAATCCGCATATGCTTGTGGTTATTTTCACTCTGTTGTTTGTCGACTTTTTTGACACAGCCGGAACATTGCTTGCGGTTACAAGGCAAGCCGGCCTGCTGAAGGATGGAAAACTGCCAAGGGCCGGAAGGGCACTTTCCGCTGACTCTGTTGCTACCATGATCGGAGCGGTTCTCGGTACATCCACAACCACTTCTTATGTGGAATCCACCTCAGGCGTTGCCGCCGGAGGAAGAACGGGCTTTACGTCCATCGTTACTGCAGGGCTTTTCATCCTGGCCTTGTTCTTCTCGCCGCTGTTGAGCGTGGTGACAGCGCAAGTGACGGCCCCAGCCTTAATCATCGTAGGGATCCTGATGGCTTCCTCCTTGTCTGAAATCAAGTGGAAGGAGTTCGAATTTGCCATTCCGGCATTCCTTACCTTCATTACGATGCCATTGACGTATAGCATTTCCACGGGTATTGCACTTGGATTTATCATGTATCCGCTGACCATGGTGTTCAGGGGCAAATTCAAAGAAGTTCATCCAATTATGTATGTCATGTTCTTCGTATTCATCGCTTACCTTGGCTGGGCGGTTTAATAAATGTTCTGAATAGCATGATGGAGGGAATGCACATGATAATGTGGGCATTCCCTGCTTTTATTTTTTTATATGGAGGGATCTACACCATGGCAATGAGGAAAAAGATTTATGAAGTGAGCCAGCAGCTGTCAAAGGTGGCCAGAGGTATAGAAAAAGCAGATTTAGTCGTAAAAAACGGTACGTTAGTCAATGTGTTTTCCGGTGAACTGCTTGAAAATATGGACGTAGCGGTCAGTGAAGGCAGAATCGCGTATGTGGGAAATGCGGACCATACGATCGGTGAACAGACTAAAGTGTTGGAAGCCTCCGGTAAATACATAGTTCCCGGCTTATTGGACGGTCATATGCATGTAGAAAGCACGATGCTTTCTTTGACTGAATTCGCAAAAGCAGCTTTACCAAAGGGAACAACGGCGATATTTATGGACCCGCATGAGATTGCCAACGTTTTTGGTGATGAAGGCGTACGGCTTATGCACGAAGAAGGTCAGCAGCTGCCGCTGAAGGTGTTTACCACGTACCCTTCATGCGTGCCAGCTACGACTGATTTCGAGGATGCGGGTGCTTCCCTCGGCGTTGAAGATATCAAAGCCGGCATGCAGTGGGAAAATGTAGCCGGTCTCGGGGAAGTGATGAACTTTCCGGGAGTCGTCTTTGGAGACCCTATTATGAGCGGGGAGATTAAAGAAACCATCAAGGCGAATAAAACCGTGACGGGCCACTTTCCTTCGGATGATCCCCAAATGCTGCAGGCCTATATCTCTGCAGGTGTCACTTCTGACCACGAGACAGTCACAAGAGAGGATGGACTGGAGAAAATCCGCCTGGGACTCCACCTGATGATCCGTGAGGGCTCTGCCTGGCAGGATGTTAAGGAAGTCATCAAGGTCGTGACAGAGGATCGCGTCAGCACGGATAACATTTCTCTTGTTACAGACGATGTTTACCCGCAGACGCTTGTTGAAAAAGGGCATTTGAACCATGTGGTCCGCCGGGCGATCGAAGAAGGCGTGGATCCGGTTGTGGCCATTCAAATGGCTACTATAAATGTAGCCCGCTATTACAGGCTGGATCAGGACCTCGGATCCATTGCTCCTGGGAAATGCGCCGATATTTTGTTGATCGAGGATTTGAATAGGGTTGAACCTGCGACGGTGATTGCGGATGGAGAAGTGATTTTCCATGAAGGGACCATGCAGGTGCCGTTTCCTGTCTTTGAATATCCCGAACATATCCGGAATTCCATCAATTTGAAGACGCCTTTGGCTGTGGAGGACTTCATGCTGCACAGTAAGGCAGATGGTCAGGAGACCGGGGTTCATGTAATCAATGTCATCGAAAACAGCGCTCGGACCGAAAAAATGACCGCCACGCTGCAGGTGCAGGACGGAATTATCCAGCCTGATCCTGAAAGAGATATTTTATTGCTGGCGTGTATCGAACGCCATCGGGCTACCGGCCAGATTTCACTTGGCTTTGCCCGCGGCTTCCAGCTAAAGAAAGGTGCTGTCGCATCCACGGTAGCGCACGACAGCCACAACCTGCTGGTAATGGGAACAAACACGGAAGATATGGTTTTTGCCGCGAACGAACTAGCCAAATTGGGAGGCGGCATGATTGTTGTCGACAATGGAAAGGTGCTCGGACAGGTCCGGATGCCGATTGCAGGCCTTATGTCTGACCAGCCGCTCGAAGCCGTTGTCGATGAAGTGCAGCAACTGGAGGAAGCATGGAAACAAATCGGCTGCCCGCTCAACGCGCCATTCATGACCTTTTCGCTGATCGCTCTGCCAGTCATTCCTGAAATCCGCATCACCAACCGGGGCATTGTGGATGTAACTGAGTTTAAGTTGCTGCAAACAGAGATCTTGAAGTAAAAATATTGTTGCATGAGGGGCGCCGCAGGGCGTCCTTTTTTTGATGGGTTGGGGGAGCGGGAGGGTTCAAGGTTGAGGTTATTCACGATTATTGGATTGATACTCGGATTCCTGTGCAAATACTCGCGATTCTAGGGCTTTTATTTGCTGCTATGGGTGTTTTACTCGCGATTCCCTTTTTCTGCTGAAAAGGAAGGAAGCACATTCAGCCAACCATTATAAAGAGAGCGTGCCTTAGGTTCCGGCAACGTAAGCCTTCCGCACTCCAAACCCTATTCGCGATCATGGAACAAATACTCGCGATTCTGCTCCGTTTACTTGCGGTGATCGGCAAGATACTCGCGATTCTAGGGCTTTTATTTGCCATTATGGGTGTTTTACTCGCGATTCTGCTTCGTTTACTTCCGATCAGCAAGATACTCGCGTTTCTCAGGCTCTTATTTGTGATTAAGGCTCTACTCACGGTCACTCAAGCTTCCCCGTGCAAATTTCCCCATTCAGAAGCAAAACTCTCCAAACCCAACACATGCCGTAAGATAGAAACGACTTTCTCGCACACCATAAAAAAGCACGAACCCAAGGTCCGCGCTTTTTCATCATGCTTCCGTACAAGGCTTACGCTCCTGCCCAAAGCGCAAGCTGATATCCAACCCCCAAACTCCCTTACAAACTCCCTAAACAAACTTTTCTCTATTAATCTTCTTCTGCTGTATTCAGCTCTACTGAAATGACGGTGATGATGGAGACAACGACGAGCATGGCGAAAACGGCTGAGAACATATCAATCAACTCCTACCATGTAATGAAACCTTTGGAACCCGGAGGCGCGTGCTGGATCATGTGGCTGAGCGGCAAGGCGTATGCCAGGACGATCAGGACCACTGCAATGCCGATCCAGATCCACCAGTTTTCAAGGAATTTCGGTGTATGGGACATATCGCTTTCGGCAATCGGAAACTCGATAATATCCGCTTCGTGCTTTGCTTTCCCGCTGACGAACATGAGATTGGCCACGATGTAGATGAGCAGCATGGCGGACAGGAATAGGATGGTTCCGCCGATCGCCATGGTCACGTGGTTGGAAAGAATGCCGTCGAACCATTCCAATGCAGCCACATTTCCGTTATAGCCGGTGTAAGCGGTCCGCCTTGGTGCGCCCAGCAGCCCCAAAATGTGCTGAGCGGTAGACATGAGCAGCATTCCGACGGTCCAGGAAATCACCTGGATAAAAGCCAGCTTTTGCAGATGTTTCGGGAATTTCCGTCCAGTCAGATATGGGATCAGCCAGAAAGTTATGCCCATGAATGTCATGGCAACCGGAGCGCCCACCGTAATATGGAAGTGACCCACAATCCAAAGTGTGTTATGCACCAGCTCATTCAGCTGGAAACTTGCGTTGATAATGCCGCCGGCACCGCCTGGGATAAAAAACGCCATCGCGATAAAGATGGATGTGAATCGGATGTCTCTCCAAGGCAGCATTCTGAACCAGCCAAACAATCCTGTACCGCCTTTTTGCCTGCCGGAAATTTCGAATGTGGCAAACATGGAAAAGGCAGTCATGAGAGAAGGGATGATGACCATAAAGGTCAGGACAACCTGCAAGAACTTCCAAAAGCTTGAGATTCCAGGTTCGGTCAACTGGTGATGAAAGCCGACCGGTATGGAAAACAGGATGAACAGGACAAAGGATAGCCGTGCCAGGGAATCACTGAAAACTTTTACTCCCAGCAGCTTCGGTACGATGGTATACCATGCGATATACGCTGGCAGCAGCCAGAAGTATACGAGCGGATGTCCGAAGTACCAGAACAGGGACCGGCTCAGTTCAACGTTGATGGTCTCAACCCAGCCGAAGGCCCATGGGATGTATTGAAAAAGAACGGTGGCGACCACTCCGAAACAAGCGATGATCCAGAGAATCAACGTGGAGATCGTCATGAAGGCAAACAGCGGGCTTAACTGGCCTTTATTGCGTTTTTTCCAGGCGATATAATGGCCGATCAAGGCGAAGCTGCTGAGCCAAGTCCCGACGATGACGAGGGCAAGGCCCACATAATACCATCCGCTCGCTTTCAGCGGTGCATAAAAGGTGTAGAGCACGGATGCTTTTCCTGAAATAATCAAGGCGGTAGCTAAAGCTGTTCCAATCGTTGTGACGATAAACCCGAGCCAGGCGAATAAGCTTACTTTCGGCCCGAAGTTCCCTAAAGCTTTACTCATGCCGGCAATGAAAAAGGCAAAGATGAAGAAGGTTGTAAAAATGAGTGCCAATAATACGCCGTGTGCCGTCAAGATTTGGTAGTAGTCCAGCCAGGCGGGGAGCTGCAGTGCATCATTCCGGATAAAGACCTGGAGCAGTCCGCAAAAGGTTCCGATCAAAAAGGCGATATAGGCGACCCCGATGTTTCCGAGAGCCAGTCTGCGTTCCTGTATACCGATCATGGTTCATACACCTCAATCTCTGTTTGCATTAGATGATGACCCGTTCCGCAATACTCGTTGCAAAGGATCAAATATTTTCCGGGCTTTTCAAAAGTGTAGCTTTTATGGGTAATCCTTCCCGGGACCGCCATCATGTTCACTTTCGTGTTATCGATGGTGAAGCTGTGTACAACATCCTGGCTCGTCAGGGTAAAGATGATTTCTTTTCCTGCGGGAACCTTGATATTGGACGGGTTATAGCCAAACGTCATGCCGATGATGACAGCTTCGTATGTGTCATCGTCAATCTTGTGGACCCCAGGTTTGTCAAACGGCGGTGTCTCGCTTACCTTCTCGGGATCGATTGTGTGCATTCCGCCAGCTGGCGTGTGGCCTTGTGAAAAAGCTGTGACTCCTACGATGCTTAAGAATATAACCAATGAAATAATGCCGAAAATAAGCCAGATTCTTTCAAACTTATGAAAATGCATGTTCCTCACCTACTTTTTGTTTTTATCTCGACACGTACAGACCGTATACGGAAAACCACATGACGACAATAACGAGACCCACTCCAAAAACACTCAGCAGCGTTCCTTTTAAATTCGGCTCCGAACCGGATTTTTGTTTGCCCATCTTCATAACCTCCAACGTTCTCTTGATACTTAAAGGGTACTCCTGCCTATCCAGCAGTACTGTGATAAAAGTCACACTTCACCCTTTTTTTATATGCGAATTCAAAATTTAGACAAAAAAAGACCTGCCGCAGTTGGCAGGTTCTCTGGTTATAAAGCTTATAGAGGAAATTTTTTGAGCAATTGTTAGCAGTCTCCAGCCCCTTGGGGTCGCTTCTTTTCTTCTGTCACAGCCAATGGACTTTTCCGGCAGAAGCTCCAGCGCTTGTCGCGCCCGAGCAGGCGCCCTCTGCTTTTCGTTGTCCAGCTTCAGGCGCCATCGGCTCGAGGTCATAAGTCAAAACCTTTCGGAGGTCAGGACCTCCTGCAGGTTTCACCTTATGCTTGTCGCCGATGGGCTGGCGCCTTCCGCTTTTCTATTGTCCATCTTCGGCTCCTATCGACTAGCGGCCTTCCGGCCACCTCCCTACGATAAGTCAACATCGATTCGCTTCGCTCATCGTGTTTCCTTTATCTCAGTCGGAGTCCGTCCAGCCCGTACGTCGATGGACAGTCGCCTCCGCTTTTCTGTGTCCAGCTCCGGGCGCCATCGGCTCGAGGTCACAAGTCAAAGCGCTACGGAGGTCAGGACCTCCTGCGCGCTCTGCCTTGTGCTTGTCGCCGATAGGCAGGCGCCCTCCGCTTTTCTATAGTCCAGCTGCGGTGCCCAGCCCCTCGAGGTCATAAGTCAAATCATTCCGGAGGCCAGGGCCTCCTGCATGATTCGCCTTATGCTTGTCGGGGCTAAGCAGGGCACCTCCGCTTTTCTATTGTCCAGCTTCGGCTCCTATCGA
>DATBUB010000008.1:0-19311 GCA_036516555.1 Bacillaceae bacterium | reverse complement strand
AAAGTTGTCCTGCTTGGCGCCACTTTCTACGGTGTCGTCAGGGAAGCGACTCTTGCATGGGCGCTTGGGGATATCGGTCTCGGGTTGATGGTTTGGCTGAACTTAATTGCCATTGTTATGCTGACAAAGCCTGCTCTCATTGCCTTAAAGGACTACGAGGAACAAAGAAAGAAAGGACTCGACCCTGTGTTCAATTCCACGAAGCTTGGCATCAAGAACGCCGAGTATTGGGAAGATGGATACCAGCTCGAAGATGAAAAAGTATCTTAATAACTTAAGGAGATGCCCGGCTGTGCCGGGCATCTTTTTTGTTTTGCAGCGAATAACCTTCTCCCGCTTTTGCACCCTATACATGTGACCTCCGTGATACTCTTTTTCTTATACACAAAGCATACCCAAAGAAGATATTGTATAATGAAAAACAGGCCAGTTATACACAAAATATTGCAAAGTTATCCACCGTACGGCTTTTCTTATCCCCAATTTGGGGATAAAATACGGGATAATTTAGTGATCAACACAAGTTATCAACAATAGACAACAGAACAAATCACAGGAATATAGAGTGATTTAGCGGTTTTTGCAGACTCAGACATAAACGGGGTGTTTTTCATGAAAACAATGCTTTGGCATGTGGATAAAATACATAATAACCATGGGAGTTATCCACAAATTACACAGGCTGCACAGTTATTAAGGGATAATGAAGTCGTGGCGTTTCCGACTGAAACGGTTTATGGGCTTGGAGCAAATGCCGCTTCAGATGAAGCGGTGTCCAAGATTTTTGCGGCCAAAGGCAGGCCTGGGGATAATCCGCTGATCGTCCACATTTCCGACTCAGCACAGCTGCACAGCCTGGTTGTGGATATTCCGGATAAGGCCTATGAGCTGATGAGCGCTTTTTGGCCAGGACCCTTGACGATTATTTTCAGGCTGAGGGAAGGCTCAGTATCCCGTCATGTAACAGCCGGCTTGAATACCATTGCGGTTCGCATGCCGGATCATCCTGTAGCCCTCGCTCTAATAGAAGAGTCCGGGTTGCCGATTGCCGCTCCAAGTGCCAATAAGTCAGGAAGGCCAAGCCCTACAGCAGCTGCTCATGTCCTTGCGGATCTTTCGGGTGAAATAGCTGGAGTAGTAGATGGGGGAGAGACAGGAGTGGGAGTCGAATCCACCGTATTGGACTGTACAGGGGATATTCCTGTCGTTTTGCGGCCGGGAGGGATATCAAGGGAGGACATTGAATCCATTGTGGGAGAAATCGCAGTGGATCCTGCATTGGCGGGTTCAGGGGAAGTCCCTAAATCACCGGGCATGAAATATACGCATTACGCCCCGGCTGCACCCCTGTTTTTGGCGGATGGGCCACAGGAATGGATACAGCAGCAAATCGATGAAAAAAGGCAGGATGGCCTGAAAGTAGGGGTGCTGGCAACAGAGGAATCAGCAGAAGCATATAAAGCGGATGTGGTGATTCCTTGCGGAAGAAGAGCGGATCTTACTACCGTGGCACACTCTCTGTACAGTTCTTTAAGATACTTTGATACCGAGAAGGCAGATTTGATCTTTGCGGAAGTGTTTCCTGTGGAGGGCGTTGGGGCTGCCATCATGAACAGGCTGGAGAAAGCAGCAGGACACAGATGGCTGCGAGAAAAACAATAAGAACGATGCCCCAAGCCGTGGTCCATTTTTCATAGTCTACTTGTCCAGGCAAAAGCATATGCTCCCTATAGGCACGTCCTAAGGGGGAATGGATATGTCAGCTGTGCTGCCGGAATTGATCACCATGACTGTCATGGCTTTTGCTGTAGGGATGGATGCATTTTCTGTCTCACTGGGATTGGGAGTGTATAAGCTCAGGCTTCGGCAAATATTTTACATAGGGCTGATCATCGGCATTTTTCATGTCATCATGCCTTTAATTGGACTGCTGGCGGGCAACCTCCTTTCCGAAACATTTGGGAAGGTGGCCGGCTTCGCTGGAGGTGTGCTGCTCATGGTGCTCGGCATGCAGATGGTTTTTTACTGCTTCAGAAAAGATGAAAGTACGATGGTGTTGCCGGTTGGCTGGGGCATCTTCATTTTTTCTCTCCTGGTGAGCCTCGACAGTTTTTCGGCTGGCCTAAGCCTGGGAATGTTTGGCGCCAGGACGGCTGCCGCGGTCGTCAGCTTTGGGGTGGTGGCAGCCAGTCTGACATGGAGCGGCTTGCTGATGGGGAGGAAAGTCCAGGGCATGCTCGGGGCTTACAGCGAATTGTTGGGAGGCTGCATCCTCATCCTGTTTGGATTCAAGCTATTATGGCCTTACTGAATGCTCAGGCAGATTCCGATGATTGTTTCGGAGTCTGTCTTTTTTATTCTTGAATAAGGGATTGCTTTATAGCCCAATGTTATAATGAAGAAAAAGGAGGCTGCCATATAATGAACATCTTATTTGTATGTACGGGCAATACATGCCGCAGCCCGATGGCCAAAGCGATTTTTACTCATTTGTGGCCCGAGCTGGGAAAGGCGGATTCTGCCGGAATCTTTGCAGCCAATGGCCAGGATGCTTCCATCAACACTGTAAAGGTTCTGGAGGAAAATGATATACATATCAAGCACCGCTCCAAACTCTTAGAGGAGGAGGATGTGAACCGTGCCACGTACGTGTTCACCATGACGGAAAGCCATAAGGCTGTATTGATGGACATGTACCCCGGAGCTGCGGACAAAATTTTTACTCTTAAAGAATTTGTTGACGGCAAGAAAGGGGATCAGGACGTCATCGATCCGTTCGGCGGGAGCTTGGACGTTTATCGTGCTACTTTCTCTGAACTGAAACATTTGATCGAGCGCCTGCCAGAAAAATTCGACTGACAGAGGAAACCTCAAAGATAAAAGTTTATAATGGGGACAGGCTTAAAAGGGACAGGTTCAAAAGGGACAGGCCCAAAAAAGACAGGTTCAAAAGGGACAGGCTTAACAACAACGACTACAAATCATGCTAGGAGGAAATGACATGAAGATTGCATTGGCATCCGACCATGGCGGAATCCATATCCGAGAAGAAATCAGAAACCTTTTGGAAGAAATGAACTTGGAATACGAAGACTTTGGCTGTGAGTGCGACACCTCCGTGGATTATCCGGATTATGCCTTGCCGGTTGCAAAAAAAGTGGCAAACGGTGAATTTGACAGAGGCATCCTGATTTGCGGAACGGGGATCGGCATGAGCATTGCTGCCAACAAAGTATCAGGCATCCGCTGTGCGCTTGTCCACGATGTATTCAGCGCTAAAGCCACCCGCCAGCACAACAATTCCAACATTCTGGCTATGGGTGAAAGGGTCATCGGCCCGGGGCTGGCAAGGGAAATTGCCAAGACATGGCTGGAGACGGAATTTGAGGGCGGACGCCATGAGAAACGGATCGGCAAGATCACCGATTATGAGAAAAGCGTAGAACGTTAAAAGCAAACAAATAACAGCTGTTTCATTTATAAAGGCACCAGCCTTAAACCCTTTTTGCAGAAAGCGAGTTTGGCTGTAAAGGGTTCAAGGCCTCTGCCCAATAATGGAACAGCTTTTTCCATACAAGAGGAGGGGGAAAGTCATGAAGGATCATCTGGAACAATGTGCGGGTGAATTGAAAACGATCATTCAGGAATGCAAAGAACAGCTGAAGCTTGGAAAAGGAAAAACGCTTGTCATTGGCTGTTCGACTTCCGAGGTGGCCGGCAAGAAAATCGGCACGGCCGGGACCGAAGATGTGGCTGCCCTGATTTTTAAAGAACTGTCCGGTTATGCGGCCGAGCAGGGATTTCATTTAGCCTTTCAATGCTGTGAACACCTGAACAGAGCTCTTGTGGTGGAAAGCAAGACCGCACTTGAAAAAGGCTGGGAGGAAGTAACGGTCATCCCGGTCCGGAATGCAGGCGGAGCGATGGCATCCTATGCGTACCAGCATTTCCGGGATCCTGCCGTAGTTGAATACATCAAGGCGGATGCCGGCATTGATATCGGGGATACATTCATCGGGATGCATCTCAAACATGTGGCCGTGCCTATCCGGATCAGCCAAAAAAGTCTTGGTGAAGCACATGTAACCATTGCGGCCACACGTCCAAAACTGATCGGCGGCCAAAGAGCCGTTTATGAACATACAAAACGAAATGATTCGTGTTCATTCTGAACGTTCACCCTGGAAAAACAATTTCCTCCTCATATGTACAAACTAGTTTTGCAGGCATTGGCCCTTCCGTGATAGAATGGAAAGGAATTTTCAAAAAAACGCAGAGTGGCAAGATGAGGGGGAGCGTAATGAGCAAAATTGCACAAAAAGATCCGCAAGTATTTGAAGCAATTCAAGATGAGCTGAAGCGCCAGCGCACAAAAATCGAATTGATTGCGTCCGAAAACTTTGTCAGCGAGGCTGTCATGGAAGCCCAAGGTTCAGTCCTGACGAACAAATACGCCGAAGGATACCCTGGCCGACGCTATTATGGCGGCTGTGAATATGTCGACGTAGTGGAAAACCTGGCTCGTGACCGGGCGAAGGAAATCTTTGGAGCAGAGCATGCGAACGTTCAGCCGCACTCCGGTGCACAGGCAAACATGGCTGTTTACTTCACTATTTTGCAACATGGAGATACGGTCCTGGGCATGAACCTGTCCCACGGAGGCCACTTGACTCACGGAAGCCCGGTTAACTTCAGCGGAGTCCAATACAATTTTGTAGAGTACGGGGTAGATGAAAAGGACCATCGCATCAACTATGAAGATGTTCGTCAAAAAGCATTGGAGCACAAACCAAAGCTGATTGTTGCGGGAGCAAGTGCATACCCGCGCGAAATCGACTTTGCCAAATTCCGTGAAATCGCAGATGAAGTCGGAGCATACTTGATGGTGGATATGGCTCACATTGCCGGTCTTGTGGCTACAGGCCTTCATCCGAATCCGGTTCCATATGCAGATTTCGTTACAACCACCACTCATAAAACATTGCGCGGTCCTCGCGGCGGTATGATCCTCTGCAAGGAAGAGTTTGCGAAAAAAATTGACAAATCCGTATTCCCTGGCCTCCAAGGCGGTCCGCTCATGCATGTCATTGCGGCAAAAGCAGTAGCTTTCGGCGAGGCTCTGGAAGAAGACTTTAAAACGTATATTCAACATGTGGTAGACAACTCCAAGCGTCTTGGCGAAGGATTGAAGCGCGAAGGCATCAGCCTCGTTTCGGACGGAACGGACAACCACCTGCTTCTGCTGGATCTCCGTTCTTGGGGACTGACAGGGAAAGTGGCAGAAAAGGTGCTGGATGAAGTGGGGATTACAGTGAATAAAAATACTATTCCTTTCGATCCGGAAAGCCCGTTTGTCACGAGCGGGATCAGAATCGGAACGGCAGCTGTCACTTCCCGCGGGTTCGGAGCGGAAGAAATGGATGAAATTGCTTCCATCATGGCGTTTGCCCTCAAACACCATGAGGACGAGGCGAAATTAAAAGAAGCGAGCGACCGAGTAGAAGCTTTGACTGCAAAGTTTCCTCTATACGAATGAAAAAATGGGGTCAGTTTCCAGCTGTAAAACACTGCTGGGGACTGGCCCCTTCTCTTGCAAGTTCGCTTTGATTTCTGTAAAATGTTGACCGATACATCAACAAGATCGGGTTATGGACAAGTTCCAACCAACCGTTTTTAAAGCTTTTGGAAGGCCTTTTTTTGTTGAAAGCCAACTACTCAAAGGAGAGATATTATGGGCAAAGTGCATGTGTTCGACCATCCTCTCATTCAACACAAATTAACGTACATACGTGATAAAAACACGGGAACAAAGGAATTTCGCGAGCTTGTGGACGAAGTTGCCACATTGATGGCGTATGAAATCACAAGGGATATGCCCCTTCAGGAAATTGTAGTGGACACTCCCGTCAGTTCCGTAAAAACAAAAATTCTTTCCGGCAAAAAAATCGGAATCGTACCGATTCTGAGGGCTGGAATCGGCATGGTGGATGGAATCCTGAACCTTATCCCTGCGGCCAGGGTGGGTCATATTGGGCTGTACCGCGATCCAAAAACGCTGAAACCGGTTGAATATTACGTCAAACTGCCAAAAGACGTGGAGGAACGGGACTTCATTCTCGTAGATCCGATGCTTGCCACCGGGGGATCGGCTGTCGAAGCTGTCAACTCCCTGAAAAAGCGCGGAGCAAAACATATTAAATTCATGTGCCTGATCGCTGCTCCTGAAGGGGTTGAAGCACTTTCCGAAGCTCATCCGGATGTAGACATCTACATTGCGGGGCTGGATGAAAAGCTGAATGAAAAAGGCTATATTGTACCGGGTCTCGGTGATGCGGGAGACCGGCTGTTTGGAACGAAGTAACAAAGTTGCTGTTATCATGTAAATGAGGTGTATTCATTGAAAAAACGTGTGAAGGTCATGTCCATTTTCGGAACAAGGCCTGAAGCAATCAAAATGGCTCCTCTTGTACTGGAACTGAGAAACCGCCCGGAAGAATTTGAATCTATAGTGGCGGTCACCGCACAGCATCGACAAATGCTGGATCAAGTGCTGGAGATTTTTGATATACAGCCGGATTATGATCTTAACATCATGAAGGACCGGCAAACCCTGATTGATGTGACGACGCGCGGTCTTGAAGGGCTGGATCGTGTCATGAAAGAAGCTAAGCCGGATATCGTACTTGTACATGGGGACACGTCCACAACATTTGTGGCAAGTCTTGCAGCTTTGTATAATCAGATTGTTGTCGGCCATGTGGAAGCGGGCCTCCGCACATGGAATAAATACTCCCCTTTTCCCGAAGAAATGAACCGTCAGCTGACAGGTGTCATTGCAGATTTGCACTTCTCGCCTACGGAGAAATCGGCTAAAAACCTGCTGGATGAAGGGAAGAAGGAAGAAACCATATTCATCACCGGAAACACGGCTATCGATGCCCTAAAGACAACTGTGAAAAAAGATTACTCCCATCCTGTGCTTGAAGGTCTGGGGGAAGACCGGCTTATTCTTCTGACGGCGCACAGACGGGAAAATCTTGGAGAACCGATGAGGAACATGTTCAGGGCCATTAAGCGAATCGTTACAGAACAGCCTGGCCTCCAGGTTGTCTACCCCGTTCATTTAAACCCGGTTGTAAGGGAAATAGCAGACGAGATACTGGGAAATGACCCACGTATCCATTTAATCGAACCGTTGGATGTCATTGACTTCCATAACTTCGCCAATCGGGCGCATCTCATCTTAACGGATTCAGGCGGTGTACAGGAGGAAGCCCCGTCACTGGGTGTCCCTGTTCTTGTCCTGCGTGACACAACCGAGCGTCCTGAAGGAATCGAAGCGGGAACGCTTAAATTGGCAGGTACAGATGAAGAAACGATTTACCGGCTGGCGTCTGGATTGCTGACCAACCAAAGGGAGTATGAAAAAATGGCGCAGGCTGCAAACCCTTATGGGGATGGGGATGCCTCCTCCAGAATTGCGGATGCCATTTTGTACTACTATGGAAAGCATAAAGAGAAACCGGAAACATTTATGGTCAAGTGAAAAGCGTGAAGATCTCATCTTCCGCTTTTTTTCTATAAATCGTCGATTTATGCCGAAATGCCCATTGCAATTTTCGGTTTTTTATAACATTAAATAGAATGAAAAATTGTCGAAAAAACAGCGGGAATGATTTTTGATGATTTTGTGAACAATTATGAAACAACCAAAAAGCAAAGCCCCGAATTCCTTGGAAACTCGTTGACATTGACATATGCCTATTGTATGCTTACAAAGGGTATGAATGAGAGCATTTTCACATTCTGATTCATCCTGGAATGTTCGGATTTTAGCCAAAAAAAACACGATGGCCGCATCGCCGGTTTCGGAAGTGTGGGGAACTGCCGTGGAACAGAAAAACCGTCCTCCTTTTTATGGGATGGCCCTATATACTGCCATACTGACCGAGCTGGCGGGCTCTATTCTTGCGGGCATTTTTTCAGGTAAATGGCTGGATGGAAAGGCGGGCACTGAGCCAACTTTTCTGATCATCGGACTTCTTCTCGGTTTGTCGGGCGGGGTCTGGGCCGTAATTTACACAATCCGACAATTTTCTTCAGGAGATTAAGATGATATGGGGGAACTCCAGCAATTATTTAATAGGCACCGCAAATACATACTGTACCTTCTATCCATTTACGTATTGGGATGGGGCTTCACTTCTTACCAATCTATTTTTATGGGCTTGATTCTCGGTACAGCCGTCAGTCTGTTCAACCATTGGCTGATGGTCAGAAGGACAGAAAAGTTCGGGGATGCCGTGTTGGCGGGCCGGAAAGTCCGTTCCCTTGGAACCTTTTCGCGCATGGCAGCCGCCATTTTCTCCGTCATGATTGCCGCCAACTATCCGGATACCTTCCATCTTATTAGTGTGATCATTGGATTAATGACATCTCATATTGTCATTATGATAGATTATTTTATCTCCATTATGATTAAAAAAGACAAGCAGCGGGAAGAGAGGTGAATTCGATTGAATCATGAGGCACCAATAGCAGAAATATTCGGGTTGCATTTTAACCTCGCAAACGTGTTGATGATTACCGTAGCTTCGCTGGTTGTTTTCCTGATTGCCTTAATCAGTACAAGACAGTTGGCATTGAAGCCTACAGGTATGCAAAACTTCCTGGAGTGGGTTTTCGATTTTGTCAAAGGCATCATTAAAAATAATATGGATTGGAAAACCGGCGGCCATTTCCACGTGCTGGGTGTAACCCTGATTATGTACATTTTTGTTTCCAACATGCTCGGACTTCCGTTTTCGGTTGTCGTTGATCACAAGCTTTGGTGGAAATCACCAACGGCCGATCCAGTCATTACACTGACATTGGCAGCAATGGTAGTGGTCTTGTCCCATTATTATGGAATCAAGCAACAGGGTATCGGAGGCTATCTTCGCGGTTACGTAAAACCTATGTGGTTCTTGCTCCCGCTGAAAATCATCGAAGAATTTGCCAATACATTGACATTGGGTCTTCGTCTTTACGGTAACATTTTCGCCGGTGAAATCCTTCTTGGGTTACTGGCCGGCAGCCTTGCAGCAACCGGAATTGGCGGATGGCTTGCAGCGGCTATTCCAACGCTTGCCTGGATGGGATTCTCGATTTTTGTCGGGGCGATACAGGCGTTCATCTTCACCATGTTAACAATGGTCTACATGGCCCACAAAGTCAGCGCAGACCATTAATATATAATTGTTCATATACCACATGAACAGAAAATGAAGCAAAAACAATTTTTCATATATTTAAGGAGGAACTTATAATGGGTATGTTAGCAGCAGCAATTGCAATTGGTTTGGCCGCTCTTGGAGCAGGTATTGGTAACGGATTGATCGTATCTCGTACAGTAGAAGGTATTGCACGTCAGCCGGAAGCACGCGGTATGCTTCAAACGACAATGTTCATCGGGGTTGCGTTGGTTGAGGCGATTCCTATTATCGCGGTTGTTATCGCGTTCATGGTTCAAGGAAGAGTTTAATCTATAAACAAGCAAAAATGGCGAAGTTTGTACCTTCGCCATTTTTTCCAGAGGAGGAAGGCGGCCCGTCCGCCTTCTTTATGAAAAAATCATTGAACTTGACATTCCATCGGCTTACAGCCGGTTTTTAGTACACTTTACTGAGTTTTGAAAGGAGTGGAGCGAGCATGTTTACTAGCAATTTTGTGCTTGGGGCAGAAATCGCCGGTGTTCAATTCAACGGCGGAGATATCCTGTTCCAGCTTCTTATGATGGCTATCCTTCTGACGCTGTTGAAGAAGTTTGCATGGGGTCCTCTGATGGGCATCATGAAACAGCGTGAAGAACATATTGCGAATGAAATTGAATCGGCCGAAAAGAGCCGCACCGAAGCACACAGCTTGCTTGAAGAGCAGAAAGAACTGCTGAAGCAAGCACGCGTTGAAGCGCAAAACATGATTGAGAATTCCAAAAAGCATGGAGAAAATCAGCGCCAGGAAATCATGGCTGCTGCCCGTGAGGAAGCAGAACGCCTGAAGGAATCTGCCCGCCTTGAAATTGAACAGCAGAAAGAACAAGCGGTCGCTGCACTGCGCGAGCAAGTGGCTTCCCTGTCCGTCTTGATTGCTTCCAAGGTCATTGAAAAAGAATTGGACGCGGAAGACCAAGAAAAGCTGATCAATGAATATATCGAAAGAGCAGGCGAAGAGCGATGAGCAGCCCGGTAATCGCAGAACGCTATGCGCTGGCTCTTTTTCAACTGGCAAAAGAAAATGGCCAATCTGATATCATTGCGGAAGAACTTCGCACAATCAAGAAAGTTCTTGAAGAAAACAAGGGATTTATCAGTCTGCTTGAATCTCCAAAGCTTTCAAATGAAGCTAAGAGAACGTTGATCAAAAACTCCTTTCCAAACGTTACTCCTTCTGTCCTGAATACGCTGATGCTCCTGACAGACCGCCATCGTGAAGATGCGATCATCCCTGTAGCGGCAGCCTTTATTGATTTGCTGAATGAAGAACGCGGCGTTGCAGAAGCAACGGTTTACTCGGTCCGTCCTTTGACGGCCATCGAAACTCAGGCCATTTCAGGGGTATTCGCATTGAAGGTAGGAAAGCAATCTTTAAATATCGAAAACATTGTGGACACGGACCTGCTCGGCGGGGTAAAAGTCCGCATTGGCAACAGAATATTCGACGGCAGCCTGCGCGGCAAGCTGGAACGTCTTGAACGTACACTTATCAGTTAATTGAAGACTTGAAAAATGAGGGGTGAAATTCATGAGCATCAAAGCTGAAGAAATCAGTGCGCTGATTAAAAAGCAAATTGAGAACTATCAAGCTGAATTGGAAGTAAATGATGTTGGAACGGTCATCCAGGTTGGGGACGGTATTGCCCGCGCCTATGGACTCGACAACGTCATGGCTGGAGAACTTGTTGAGTTCTCAAACGGTGTCATGGGTATGGCGCAAAACCTTGAAGAAAGCAACGTAGGTATCGTTATCCTTGGACCGTATACTGAAATTCGTGAAGGTGACGAAGTTCGCCGTACAGGACGCATCATGGAAGTACCGGTGGGTGAAGAACTGATTGGACGTGTCGTCAACCCGCTGGGACAGCCGGTGGACGGTCTTGGACCGATCAATACATCCAAATCCCGCCCAATTGAAAGCCCAGCACCAGGCGTCATGGACCGTAAATCCGTTCATGAGCCGCTGCAGACAGGCATTAAAGCGATCGACGCTCTTGTGCCTATCGGACGCGGCCAGCGTGAACTGATCATCGGGGACCGCCAGACAGGGAAAACAACCGTAGCCATCGACACCATCTTGAACCAGCGCGACCAAAACATGATTTGTGTATACGTTGCGATTGGCCAAAAAGAATCCACTGTCCGCGGTGCGGTTGAAACACTCCGCAAACATGGTGCCCTTGATTACACGATTGTTGTTACAGCATCTGCATCACAGCCTGCTCCGCTCTTGTACCTTGCTGCTTATGCAGGTGTCACAATGGGTGAAGAGTTCATGTATAACGGCAAGCATGTGCTTGTTGTGTACGATGACCTTTCCAAGCAAGCTGCGGCATACCGTGAACTTTCCTTGCTCCTTCGCCGTCCTCCGGGCCGTGAAGCATATCCAGGGGATGTGTTCTACTTGCACTCCCGTTTGCTGGAACGTGCTGCAAAGCTCAGCGATGCAAAAGGCGGCGGTTCATTGACTGCCCTGCCGTTTGTTGAAACACAAGCAGGAGACATTTCTGCATACATTCCGACAAACGTCATCTCCATCACCGATGGACAGATTTTCTTGCAGTCCGACCTGTTCTTCTCCGGCGTCCGCCCGGCAATCAACGCGGGTCTTTCCGTATCCCGTGTTGGAGGATCTGCACAAATCAAGGCGATGAAAAAGGTAGCAGGCACACTGCGTCTTGACCTTGCAGCTTTCCGTGAGCTTGAGTCCTTTGCCCAATTCGGTTCTGACCTGGATAAAGCAACCCAAGCCAAGCTTGCACGTGGTGCACGTACTGTAGAGGTGCTTAAACAGGATCTGAACAAGCCGATCAAAGTTGAGAAACAAGTTGTCATCCTGTATGCATTGACTCGCGGATTCCTTGATGACATTCCAGTTGGAGATATCCTTCGTTTTGAAGAAGAGCTTTACAGCTGGCTTGACCATAACCGTGCAGAGCTTCTTGATGGCATCCGTACATCTGGCAACCTTCCATCTGATGAAGACATGGCAGAGGCACTGAACACATTCAAGAAAACTTTTGCAAAAAGCGAATAATTTTCACTGTTAATAATAGCAGGAACGGCGGAATGCCGTTTCTGCCTGAGTATAGACACAACCAACTTTGATGAAAAAGGGTGGTGAAATCAGTGGCATCCTTGCGTGACATACAATCTCGTATCACCTCGACTAAGAAAACGAGCCAGATAACAAAAGCCATGCAGATGGTTTCGGCAGCAAAGCTGAACCGTGCAGAAACCAATGCAAAATCTTTTGTGCCGTATATGGAGAAAATCCAGGAGGTTGTGGCCAGCATTGCCTTGGGCAGCAAAGATGTGAACCATCCAATGCTCGTATCACGCCCGGTGAAAAAGACTGGATACCTGGTCATTACCGCAGACCGCGGCTTGGCCGGCCCATACAATAGCAGCATCTTGCGCTCGGTTTATTCTAAAATCCAGGAACGCCACAAGTCGGCGGATGAATATGCAATCATTGCAGTCGGCCGGATGGGACGCGATTTCTTCCTGAAAAGAAACATGAATGTCGTGTTGGATATTACAGGTCTTCCGGACCAGCCATTATTCGCCGACATCATGGAAATCACGAGCAAAACGGTCGGGATGTTCTCGGATGGAACGTTCGATGAATTATATATGTACTACAACCATTTTGTCAGTGCGATATCCCAGGAAGTAACGGAGAAAAAACTTCTCCCGCTTACGGACCTGAGTTCTTCCACAAAGCTGACTTCATACGAATATGAACCATCTGCTGAGGCCATCCTCGAAGTCTTGCTTCCTCAATATGCGGAAAGCTTGATTTACGGTGCCCTTCTGGATGGCAAAGCCAGTGAGCATGCTGCTCGTATGACAGCCATGAAGAGTGCAACGGATAATGCGTCCGAGCTTATCGACAGCCTGACACTTTCCTTTAACCGTGCCCGCCAAGCCATGATCACCCAAGAGATCACAGAAATTGTCGGCGGTGCGGCAGCTTTGGAATAAACGTTAAAGCAAAAGAATAATTTCCACGAAAGACCATAACCCAGGTAGGAGGGGAAATGATGAACAAAGGACAGGTACTACAAGTAATGGGTCCGGTTGTTGACGTTAAGTTTGCAAACGGCCAGCTTCCTGAAATTTATAACGCGCTCAAAGTTCAATATACAGCGCAGACAGCTACTGAAAAAAGCATCGACTTGACTTTGGAAGTGGCTCTCCATCTAGGCGATGACACTGTCCGTACTATCGCTATGGCGTCTACAGACGGCGTTCAGCGCGGTATGGAGGTATTGGACACAGCAGCACCGATTTCCGTTCCGGTAGGTGACATCACCCTTGGACGCGTGTTCAACGTATTGGGTGAGTCCATTGACCTTGACGAAAAGCTTGAAGAAGGTGTCAGACGTGATTCCATTCACCGTTCAGCACCAAAGTTCGATCAGCTTTCCACTGAGGTGGAAATCCTTGAAACCGGGATCAAGGTTGTTGACCTCCTTGCCCCATACATCAAAGGCGGTAAGATCGGCCTCTTCGGCGGTGCGGGAGTTGGAAAAACCGTATTGATCCAAGAATTGATCAACAACATCGCCCAAGAACACGGCGGTATTTCTGTATTTGCCGGCGTTGGAGAGCGTACACGTGAAGGTAATGACCTTTACTATGAAATGAAAGATTCCGGTGTTATCAATAAAACAGCGATGGTATTCGGCCAGATGAACGAACCGCCTGGTGCACGTATGCGTGTTGCCTTGACAGGCCTTACAATGGCTGAATACTTCCGTGACGAACAAGGTCAGGACGTTCTGTTCTTCATCGACAACATTTTCCGTTTCACACAGGCAGGTTCCGAGGTTTCCGCCCTTCTGGGCCGTATGCCATCGGCGGTTGGTTATCAGCCGACACTTGCAACGGAAATGGGTCAGCTTCAAGAGCGTATCACATCCACAAATGTAGGGTCCGTTACATCCATTCAGGCAATTTATGTACCTGCGGATGACTACACTGACCCGGCACCGGCGACTACATTCGCCCACTTGGATGCAACAACAAACCTTGAGCGTAAGCTTTCTGAAATGGGTATTTACCCTGCTGTGGATCCTCTTGCTTCGACTTCAAGAGCTCTGTCTCCTGAAATTGTTGGTGAAGAGCACTACGAGGTTGCCCGCCAAGTACAGCAAACGCTTCAGCGTTACAGAGAATTGCAGGATATTATTGCTATCCTTGGTATGGATGAGCTTTCAGATGAGGATAAGCTGACCGTTCACCGTGCACGCCGTATCCAATTCTTCCTATCCCAAAACTTCCACGTAGCCGAGCAGTTTACTGGCCAGGCGGGTTCATATGTCCCTGTCCAGGAAACAGTCAGAGGCTTCAAGGAACTGCTTGAAGGAAAATATGACCATCTTCCGGAAGATGCTTTCCGTCTTGTCGGACCGATTGAAGATGCAGTCAAAAAAGCGGAAGAGATGGGCGTAGAAGCATAATCAGGGACCAGGAGGGTTTTAAATGAAGACATTGCAAGTAAGTATTGTCACTCCCGATGGCCCGGTATATGAATCTGATGTAGAAATGCTCAGCACGAAAGCTGAAACCGGTGAGCTTGGAATCCTTCCGGGCCACATTCCCATGGTTGCTCCGCTTCAAATTGGTGCTGTCCGTTTGAAAAAAGGCAACGATACTGAGTATGTGGCAGTAAGCGGCGGCTTCCTGGAAGTCCGTCCGGAAAAAGTTACGATTCTTGCCCAAACAGCTGAACGGGCCGAAAGCATCGATATTCAACGTGCCACAGAAGCAAGAGAACGTGCAGAACAAAGGCTTCAGGGCAAACAGGATGACATTGATTTCAAACGCGCAGAGCTTTCACTGAAACGCGCTTTAAACCGAATCAACGTATACAAAAATCAGTAAATCCACGTACAAGATGACACCTTCTGACCGTACCGGTCAGGAGGTGTTGCCCTGTACATCTACTTCTTCTTCATTCCATGACATAGGCAAATGAAAATCTGCATAAAGGAGGAAAGGGCATGCTGGAGGATATGGGGCAGCTTGCGGTGATCAGCATCATTTCACATTTGTTTTTCATCGGCATTACGTTCTGGTCTTTGCAGGCACTGCATTTTGACAAGTTTTTAAGTGCCAATAAAGTCATTCAGGCAAGACTTTTGTTTATCTTGCTCAGCATTGCCATCGGTTCCTCAGTCAGCAGTTTTTTTCTCGATTATCTCCAATGGTCACAGCAGCTGCAATTTCTTTTCTGAAAAACTGTCCCTTTTACATATAATAGGTCTTTTGGCATGTTTTCAAATAGGGTATAATTGTTTATGATTTGATTTGCGCCTTGCGAAAAAAGTCGAAGGGCGCTGTCCAAGAATGACGGTTTTCTCTAAGTATCATTTTCCCTGGAGTGGAGACACTTTTTAATAAGGGGGAATGGAAAATGGGGAAAAGGAATCATGTTTTTTGGGCAATGTTTGTATGCTTCTTTGGTTTTATGGCGGTTTTATTTGGGAATACAACAAATGCGGCACGAACAGAGGCGGATCTTAGCAAACTGGCCCGCGCTGTCCTGCTACATAATGGTACAATTATTGAATGGTCTCTACATACAAGAGAAACTGTCTATCTTTCGACACAGAAAGAGTGGTTGAAGAAAAAAGAAGAGCTGGAAGACCAGTTTCCCGAACTGAACTGGACCATGTCCAATGAAACGGGTACTGCGGCTTTGGTCGGATATGCGGACCGAGGCACCTTTAGCGAAACGATAAAACTCATTTCAACCGACAAAATTAGACAATCACCTTCGTACTTATTTTATGAAGTGAAGGGGAAAAAGTGGGATTCAGCATCATCGGACATGATTTCAGCACATATGGCACCGAGAATCCAGGAGCTTTTTGATAAAGATCCCGCCATTTTCTCTTGTATAAAAGGCGAATTCAATGTTGAACTGAATGAAGTGATGCGTCTTTCTCTGGATCCTATCCTGCATGCCCTTCAGGCAAATGAATCAGAATCCATTAAAGAAAGGGACTTCTACTCCATTTCAGCATATTCCCCGCAGTTATCACAAACCTTATCTTTTACCAACAAGAAGATGAATATGCAAATCGGACTCAGAGACAATGGAACGGGTACAACTGCTTTCGTAATAGGCACACCCATCTTGACGATTGAATATTAATATTAAGAATATGGACGCGGAGGGGAATACTCTTGGAAAAAATCATCGTCCGCGGCGGAAAAAGGCTCAGCGGCACTGTAAAAGTTGAAGGCGCAAAAAATGCCGTATTGCCTGTTATCGCTGCATCATTATTGGCAAGTGAAGGAGAAAGCATCATCCGTGATGTTCCGACACTCTCCGATGTATATACTATTGGTGAAGTGCTTCGGCATTTAAATGCAAATGTGAAATTCAACGATAAGACCATACATGTTGATGCTTCAAAAGAACTCGCGATTGAAGCACCGTTCGAATACGTAAGAAAAATGAGGGCATCTGTCCTTGTCATGGGGCCTCTGCTTGCACGCCAAGGCCTTGCGCGAGTGGCACTCCCAGGCGGATGTGCGATTGGATCCCGTCCCATCGACCTTCATTTGAAGGGCTTTGAAGCAATGGGTGCCAAAGTAAAGGTTGGAAATGGATTTATTGAGGCAACGGCCAAAGAACTGAACGGCGCTAAAATTTATTTGGATTTCCCAAGTGTGGGGGCAACCCAAAATATTATGATGGCTGCTGTCCTGGCAAAAGGGACCACCACAATAGAGAACTGTGCCAAAGAACCTGAAATTGTTGACCTTGCAAACTATTTGAATAAAATGGGAGCAATCGTTAAAGGAGCAGGCACAGGTACCATCCGCATTGAAGGTGTGGATAAATTGTACGGGGCTGACCATACCATCATTCCGGACAGAATTGAGGCAGGATCTTTCATGATTGCCGCTGCCATTACGGGCGGGGATGTTCTTGTCCAAGGTGCTGTTCCTGAACATTTATCCTCCTTGGTCGCAAAGCTGGAAGAAATGAACGTTACCATCATTGAAGAGAAAAATGGCTTGAGGGTCATTGGGCCAGAGAAGCTGAAAGCTGTTGACATCAAAACGATGCCGCATCCAGGATTCCCGACAGACATGCAATCTCAAATGATGGCCCTGCTTGTTTGTGCAGAGGGAACAGGTGTTATAACGGAAACCGTATTTGAAAATCGGTTTATGCACGTAGAGGAATTCCGCCGGATGAATAGCGATATAAAGATTGAAGGAAGATCTGTGATCATAAGCGGACCTTGCCAGCTTCAAGGTGCTGAAGTCGCTGCAACCGATTTGAGGGCAGCTGCCGCATTGATCATTGCAGGACTGAAAGCGGATGGCTATACACGGGTAACTGAACTGAAGCATCTCGATCGCGGGTACTTGGATTTCCATCTGAAGCTCCGCTCACTTGGAGCAGATATTGAACGTGTCAAAGATGACCAAGAAGTGCCGGTAGCAGAAGAAACACTCGTGACAGATCTGAATGCATAGCACTTTATTCACATATTACATCATAGCTTAAGCTGCTATCGACCAAAAACCCGCTGTTGCGGGTTTTTGTTTTGGGTTTTCGGGAAGAAGCCGCGGAGGAATAAATGCTTGTCCAAGTGAATATAGTGGTATCAAGGTGATGCGATCGTTCATCGCCTTAAATACGTTATGGAGGAATCTGGCATGAAACAACTAAAACCGATTGCTGTCCTATCTGCACTTCTGATCCTGCTCTCATTCTCCATCCCCTCCCTCCTGGTCCTCCCTTTTTCAAAGGAAAAGGCGGGCACTAAGCTTGATGATGAAACGAAAGCGGATTCGGCGGATCAGCAGGAAACCGTGGCAGAGGTGGCTGTCCTGCGTTCTCAATCGAACAAGATTGAAAAGCTTCCAATTGAGGAATATGTCATAGGGGTCGTTGCATCCGAAATGCCTGCCGATTTCGAAAAGGAGGCACTTAAGGCCCAAGCTTTGGCAGCCAGGACGTACATAGCAAGCCATCTTTTACGTGCGGGCGAAAGTGAACCGGCCGAGGGGTACGATGTGACTGATACGGTCCAGCATCAGGTTTATAAAAGCCCTGATGAAATAAAAGCAATATGGAAAAGAGAATATAAATGGAATACAGCGAAAATGGAAAAGGCTTTAGGAAAGATAAAGGAAGCAGTCAAAGAAACAGAAGGACAAATATTGACATACAATGACAAGCCCATCACAGCCTCCTTTTTTTCGACTAGCAACGGGTTCACCGAAAATGCGGAAGACTATTGGGAAAACAGCGCGCCTTACCTAAAAAGCGTGGAGAGCCCATGGGACAGCCAGTCTCCCAAGTTCACCGCCCAACAGACACTGAGCATTGCAGAATTTGAAAAGGAGCTTGGGGTCACATTGCCCAAGAATCAAGAAATCGGTACGATCACCGGCCGGACTGCAGGGAAAAAGGTGGCAACGGTGGAGATTGGCGGCAAGGTATTCACCGGCCGGGAAATCAGGGAGAAGCTCAAACTGCGTTCCACCGATTTCGGCATGGTACGAAAAGGCGACTCCATCATCATCACCACGAAGGGATACGGTCATGGCGTCGGCATGAGCCAATACGGAGCCAATGGAATGGCCAAGGAAGGCAAGACCTATGAGGATATCGTGCGGCATTACTACCGGGATATCCGCATCTCCAACATGGATTCCTACTTCGATACAAAGGTTGCTGCAAGCCGATAAGCGGGTGCCCTGCGGGGTGCCTTTTTTTCTGGAATTGAATTGTGTTGGTGCCTGGCACCCGCGCAACTTGGACACTATTCTGAATTGGGCAGGAATTGCACGGGTGCCAGGCACTCAAACAATCCCAGGCACTCAAACAAGCCCAGGCACCCAAACAACCAAGAAAAAATAAAAAAGTTTCCTTTAGAATGCATACTATTTCCCATTTGTCGAAAAATAAGGAGTGATTTTCTCATTTTTAAGTATATTATTCTGCCTTTCTGTTCAAAATGATGGCAGAGGTGATGAAAATGAGAGAGGAAGAAAAGAAGCGATCTTCTCAAATCAG
>DATBUB010000007.1:0-4073 GCA_036516555.1 Bacillaceae bacterium | reverse complement strand
CTGTATCCAGCTGACCAATAGACATCGGTCTAACATCGTCAATTGTGTATTCGTCATCCGAACACCCTTGGATTAAAAGGATGGCCATCATCATCAAAAGCGTCCCTGCAAAAATTTCTTTTCACAGCCTTCCCCTCAGCCTTCAAATTCCGACTTTAACAGGGCGTAGTTGGCCATATCGCGAAATTTCCCTTTAATGAAATGTTTCTCCCTTGATATCCCTTCGAGCTTCATTCCCAGCTTATGCGGCACTCTCTTGGACTGGACGTTTTCCGACATACAAGAGGCTTCAATCCTGTTCAAATCCATTTTTTCAAGGCCAAACTCCATCACCATGCCGGCTGCTTCCTTAATCAGACCCTTCCCCCAATACGTTTTGGAAAGGATGAAGCCCATTTCCGCCGTGTAATGGGAAGGTGACCGTGATACGAAGTCTATCGTCCCGATCATTTTTTTCTCGGCCTTTAATTCTATGGCCCAAGGTGCAAGATGGCCGGATTCATATTGTTTTAGTACATATTCTATAAATCCCATGGAGTCCTCTATGGTTTTATGTGTTTCCCATGGGACATATTCATACACTTGAGGCACTGAAGAGTACTCATACATTTCTGCCGCATCCTGGATGGTAATTTTCCGAAGAATCAGCCGTTCTGTCTCCAGATTAGGCAAGTCGCTGAAGATATCTTGAATTTTCAAAACTCAAGCCTCCCTCATCCATACTGCTCACATACTCATAAAGCTATAACGAAATAAACGAAGTCATACTGACCCTTGCCGTTATGACTCTAGTGATAATTTCTATTGGCATACGCCCAAAGGGTTTCCATCCGGATCGAAGAACGTAAAATATTTCATCGTTCCCTCTTCTTCCAGCGGAGTGACGTCAACACCGCGTTCAACAAGCCGTTTGTGGGTTTTCTGAATATCAGCCGGAATAAAATTATAATATTTCCCTACTCCAAAATTGTTTTCAGGGAAAGTCATCGGCGTATGGTTTTTCGTTTTCACAAGACAAACAACCGTCTGCGCCCCCTCTGCAATCCGCATCACTGCCGCTTCCTCCTCTATGTAAATCAGAGAAAATCCCAGTTTCTCTTCATACCATTTGGCTGATTTCCCCGGATCTGTTACCGGGATGAATACACCTTCCATGCCCTTTAATAATGGCTCCATCCATTCCGACCTCCAAGCAGATTATGTAAAATCTATTTCAAAAAACGGGAATCCTTCTTCTTCCTCCGGTATGGGCTCGAAGCCCAGCCGCTTATAAAAACTTGTTGAACTGGGGTTGGCGTTCCATTGAAGCCAAGCAGCCCCGTTCATCATGGACCATTCTTGGATTTCATGAAAAATGGCTGCCGCTATACCCTTTTTTCGGAACTCTTCCAATACAAACAGGTCGTGGAACCTGTGCAGCCTTTTTCCGGTCCTTAAATGAGGTCCATAGTCTTGGGCCCAGCCATAGCCAACAGTTCGATCCTCCAACAAGGCGATAGGCAAAAAATGATCCGGGCGGCTGATATAGGTTATAAATCTTTGTTTTGCTGATACCTCGTCATCAGCGGCTCCTCTTGCATGAAGCAGATCCCAAAACGGTTTCCAGTCCGTTTCCTCCGCTTTTCTTACAATTGCCTCTATTTTATTCACGAAGATCCCCCCTTCCCCCTAAACACAATTCTCTTTAGGAGCTGTTTTTTCCTTCCAGGACATAAACTTTACTTAAACTGTAAGAGAAATTAACCATTGGTTAATATCCTTTTGGTAAGGTAAAACTGTAACGGAAGCATGCATCAAATTCTATGCGGAGTAGGATGTGATGGAATGGTTGCCAGGGTGGGCGTCAGTTTTCTGTTGATCATGGTTCATTTTTATATTCTGTGAAGCTTTAACACGAACTGGATACGACTTTCAAAAAGTAAAAAATGATACAAAAAAAAAGCTTATACTCACGGAATTCCTGTTCAAACTCACGGAAATATGACCTTGCAGCCTTTTGGCAAGAAGTTCATTTGCCAAAACCGCCTGACTCACAAAAGTTCCTCTTTTTAAGATCATGCGCTTTCACATCCCCAATAACAACCATTCAAACACCATACAAAAACCCGGAAGCCAATTTCTGCTCCCGGGGCACACTTCCAGTATTACACCCACCACATGTTCGGCGGCTGTTCTTTGATCAGGACGGTTTGCAGATTGCTCACAGCTCGCTGGAATCCTTCCTCGATAGACATGAGCGGATCTTCGTGCTCGATGCTGACAACATAGTCATAGCCATATGTCCGCAATGCACTCATCATATCGGACCATTCTTTCATGTCATGTCCGCAGCCGACGGAGCGGAACATCCATGCACGGGTTTGCAATTCGCCATAGGGCTGCATGTCGGTCAATCCGTACATGTTGACATTGTCCTGGTCTATGTACGTATCCTTCGCATGAAAATGATGGATGGCATTTTCTTTGCCCAAAATTTTGATTGCCGCTACCGGGTCGATTCCCTGCCACCATAAATGGCTTGGATCCAGGTTTGCACCGACCGCTTCACAGGTAAGTTCCCTGAGCTTCAGCATCGTGTATGGAGTATGGACAAGAAATCCGCCATGCAGTTCAAGGCCGATTTTTATACCGCGATCCTGCGCATACTGCCCCCACTCTTTCCAGTAAGGTACAAGTTTCTCTTCCCATTGCCATTTCAGCACATCGCCATATTCATTCGGCCATGGCGCCACCGGCCAGTTCGGATATTTGGCCCCTTCATGGTCGCCAGCAGTACCGGAAAAACAGTTTACAACGGGTACGTTCATGAGCTCGGCCAGCTGAACAGTTTTTATATATGTTTCATGAGATGTCCGGGCAAATTCCTTATCCGGCGACAGCGGATTGCCATGGCAGCTGAACGCACTGATGGATAATCCTCTGGACTCAACCTGTCTCAAATACTCTTCACGCTTTTCCTTGCTTTCAAGCAACCCGTCCAAGTCGCAATGTGCATTGCCCGGATAATTCCCCGTACCGATTTCTACTGCGTCAAGACCAGATGCTTGTACATGATCCAGCATTTCTTCAAACGGCTTTTCTGCAAATAATACAGTAAAGACTCCCAGTTTCATATGGTGACTCACCCTTTTCTCATAGTTTCACGCTGCTGCCCGTCTGACTGCTGGCATATAGCGCTTCAATCAGCCTGGATACCTTCACCGCCTCCTCCGGCTTGACAACGAACTCCTCAAGCCCCAGGCAGGCGTTCACAAAATTTTCAGCTTGAAGGTAGCCGGGGTTGTCTTCTCCGGGCATCCAGGCTGGCTTGCTGTTGAACAGCATTCCATGTTTTGCATAATT
This sequence comes from Bacillaceae bacterium, assembly GCA_036516555.1. GTDB lineage: Bacteria > Bacillota > Bacilli > Bacillales > Bacillaceae_C > DATBUB01. The sequence goes on along the minus strand of DATBUB010000007.1, from coordinate 731 downwards.
CAGGCTTAACGGAAAGACATCCAGTCCCCCATCAACACCCGAAATGCTGATGTTTTCTATATTTTCTTCCTTGATATTGTTGGACCAAGATGTTTCAAATAGCATGGACGCACCACTCTTGAATTTGATATAACCTGTCATGTGGTCATCGACATCAAACGTTTTATGATTGAATGGGCCCCATTTATTGACTTGGCCAGGCATCCTGCTCAGTTCATTGTAGGTGGAGCCCATCAACTCTGCCGGTTCCTCATCACCCATGAGCCATAAGGCCAGATCAAGGAAATGGCATCCGTAATCGATCAGGCTGCCCCCTCCCTGCAATTCCTTGTTCGTGAACACTCCCCAGCCTGGAACCTGCCGTCTCCGGAGTGCTTGTACGCGGACGGCAAGCGGCCTTCCGATTTCACCCTCAAGCATGATCTTTTTAGCAGCCTGTGCCTCTTTCATAAAGCGGTAATGGTAGGCGACTGCCAGCACCTTTCCTGATTGTTCGGCAGCTTGAGTCATCGCTTCGCCTTCCGCGGCAGATAAGGCCATTGGCTTTTCACACAATACATGGATTCCGGCTTTCAAGGCCTCCACCGTAATTCCCGCATGGAATTTATTCGGTGTGCACACCACAACGGCATCCATTTCCTTCAGCATATCCTGATATGTTTCATACACCTTTGGAATGTCAAAGGCAGCAGCAGCCTCCTGTGCCTTTTCCGTATGGATATCCGTCACCG
>DATBUB010000006.1:0-11107 GCA_036516555.1 Bacillaceae bacterium | reverse complement strand
ATGGTGAGGATTGGCAATCGAGTAGATTCAGCATCCATCCAGAAGTTCGACAGCATTCGCTTCATGAATCGATTTATGTACTGACCGGCCTGGAAAGAAGGAGTGAAATCAATGATTATTGAACAGATCATGACCAGAAATGTGCTGACGCTTACTCCTGACGATACAGTTAAAGCAGCATTGATGCTGATGAGGGAACATAAAATACGCCATCTTCCCCTCATTGATGAAAATCGGCATGTCATCGGGCTGGTCACCGAAAGAGACATTAAGGATGCGACCCCTTCCATCCTTGCCCCTGACCTCCTGAAAGAAAAACTGCATGCTCCCTTGTCTTCCATCATGGTGAAGAATGTGATGACGGGCCATCCGCTTGATTTTGTGGAAGATGCAGCCGTTCTTTTCTATGAGCACAAGATTGGATGTCTTCCCATTGAGGATGGCGGGAAACTTGCAGGAATCATTACAAGTACGGACCTATTACATACAATGGTAGAGCTTACGGGGGCCAATAAACCCGGTTCCCAAATAGAAATCAGGGTAAGAAACCGGCCGGGCGTCCTGTACGACGTGGCGGGCGTTTTTCGCAGCCATAACGTAAACATCCACAGCGTTCTTGTCTACCCGGATCCTGAAGATGAAAGATATAAAATCCTGGTCTTCCGAGCTGCCACCATCAACCCAATCGCTATGATCGAAAATCTAAAAAAAGAAGGGCTTCACGTCCTTTGGCCCAATATGCCGGGGATGTCCCCATGAAAAGAGAGGCTGCTTTCATTTATTCCGAAGATTTATTGAAATACCGGTTTTCCGATCATCATCCTTTTAACCAATTCCGGCTGAAGCTTACGGTGGATTTATTGAATGAATTGGGTGCCATCACCCCCGGGGATATAGTCAATCCGCGGGTCGCCACAGATGAAGAGCTTCTCTTAAATCATGAAGCTGCTTTTGTCGAAGCCATCAAGCAAGCCGGACGCGGCGAATTGTCCTTGGACCGGGCCGAAAGCTTCGGAATCGGAACGGAAGATACACCGATCTTTGCCGGAATGCATGAAGCGAGTGCCCAGCTTGTCGGAGGGACGCTTACGGCGGTGGACTGTGTGATGCAGGGGAAAGCCCGGCACGCCCTTCACCTCGGCGGGGGACTCCACCACGGATTCAGGGGAAAAGCCTCGGGTTTCTGCATATACAATGATAGTGCCGTAGCCATTAAATATTTGCAGCATAAATATCAAGCAAGGGTGTTATATGTAGATACGGATGCCCATCATGGGGATGGGGTCCAATGGTCCTTTTATGATGATGATTCAGTTTGTACCTTTTCCATCCATGAAACCGGGAGATATCTCTTCCCTGGAACCGGAAATGTCAACGAGTGGGGACAAGGCAAGGGATATGGTTATTCTTTCAATATCCCTCTAGATGCCTTTACCGAGGATGAATCATTTTTGGAGGCCTATTCCACATCTCTTCGTGAAATTTGTGACTATTTTAAGCCGGATGTCATCTTTACACAAAACGGAGCTGATGCCCATTACTACGATCCGCTTACACACCTTTCGGTTACCATGGCAGCCTACAGGCACATCCCAAAGCTGGCACATGAGCTGGCACATGAGTATTGCGGAGGCAAATGGATTGCCGTAGGAGGCGGAGGTTATGACATATGGAGGGTGGTTCCCAGAGCATGGGCCCATATTTGGCTGGAAATGATCGGGCAGAATACCGTTACGGGGACTCTGCCGGAGGCTTGGATCAATCGTTGGCAGCCGGCAGCTCCGGTACAGCTGGCAACCAAATGGGAAGATCCTCCGGACATGTATCCAGCCATACCTCGAAAAAGGGAAATTACTGAAAAAAACCGCCAAACCGTAGACCGTGCCCTATTTTTTGTACGGCAGCAGCAAGAACAGGCAAAAAGAAAAAGGCGGAAAAATAATTGCACATAAAAAAAACGGACGGGCAGTTTCATATGCTCGTCCGTTTTAATTATTTCTTGGTAGAACCGCGGAATTCAATTCTGTGAGGCAGGACAACGATCTGCTCCTGCACCTCTTCCTTGTTCATGTATTTTGTGAGGAGCCTCATAGCTACAGCGCCGATATCATAAAGCGGCTGAACAATGGATGTAAGCTGTGGCCGGACCATAAGCGCCAGCCTAGTATTGTCGGATGCAATCACCTCTAGCTGGTCCGGAATCACTACACCTTCATCCTGCGCTCCATGCAAGATGCCAAGCGCCATTTCATCATCCCCGGCAAGGATAGCGGTCGGCTTTTTATCCAATTCCGTTAATTTACGCCAAGCTTCAAGTCCAGAATCATACGTGTAATCGCCTTCCACCACATAATCCTCTTTATACTCCAGTCCGGCGTTTTCAAGAGCTTCTCTGTAGCCGGCGAGTTTCTGTTCCTTATTGATCATGTCATGAAGCGGCCCTATTACATAGGCAATGTTTTTGTGGCCTTCTTCAATGAAAGCTGTGACAGCATCAAAAGCAGCCTGGCGGTAGTCAATATTGACGGATGGAATCTCTCCTGTAGATTCCATCGAACCAGCCAAAACGATTGGAACCGGAGAACGTTTAAATTCCTCCACATGGGCCGATGTTATATTTCCGCCCATAAATACAATCCCATCCACCTGTTTACCAAGCATGGTATTCAGGAGATGAAGCTCTTTATTGGTATTTTGGTCAGAATTGCTCAAAATGATATTATATTTATACATGGTTGCAATGTCTTCAATTCCCCGGGCAAGTTCGGCATAAAAAATATTGGATATATCGGGGATGATGACGCCAACCGTAGTGGTTTTTTTGCTTGCAAGTCCCCGGGCCACCGCATTAGGGCGATATTCCAACCTTTCAATGACCTCCATTACCTTTTTTCGGGTCGCCGGTTTGACATTCGGATTGCCGTTTACAACTCTTGATACAGTAGCCATCGATACATTTGCCTCTCTGGCAACATCATATATCGTCACATTCATCCTGGTCACTCTCCTTCTTCTTCCACACGTTCCTGAATATATATGGTTATGTGTATAATCGACTTTTCTTCACATAATCATACGATACGGCGCAATATCCTGCAAACGATACTGCTATTTGAGTAAAATGGTCTGCATTTTATTGCTTTATATGACTAAGCATAGGGCGAATAGCTGCATAAAAATCATCAAATTGTTTTAAGTCCATTTGCTGGGCAGAGTCCGACAAAGCGACTGCAGGGTCGGGATGCACCTCAGCCATAATGCCATCTGCTCCTATCGCAAGGGCTGCTTTTGCTGCGGGAAGCAACAAATCGCGCCTGCCCGTGGAATGAGTGACATCCACCAAAACAGGGAGATGGGTTTCCTTTTTTAAGATGGGGACCGCTGTGATGTCAAGCGTATTTCTAGTTGAACGTTCATATGTCCTGATGCCCCGTTCACATAAGATGATTTGGCTGTTTCCAAGGGACATGATATATTCGGCCGCATTCATAAACTCCTCGATGGTTGCTGCAATTCCCCTTTTTAGCAATATGGGTTTATTAATAGCCCCTGCCGCTTTTAAAAGCTCAAAATTTTGCATATTACGGGCACCGATCTGGATGACGTCCAAATATTCGGCAGCCATTTCCATGTCATTTGGATGAACAATTTCACTTACAACTGCAAGCCCGTATTCCTCCCCGACCCGCTTTAAAATCTTCAAGCCCTCCAGGCCAAGACCTTGAAAATCATAAGGTGAAGTCCGGGGCTTAAAGGCTCCGCCCCTCATCATGCCAAGACCTTTTTCTTTAACGGCTTTGGCAACAGCTGCCGTTTGTTCATATGATTCCACAGAACAGGGACCAAAAACAAAATCGGGCACTCCCGCCCCGATGGCCAATCCATTGACACGGATGACGGTGTCTTCTTCCTTCATTTTCCTTGAGACGAGGAGAGCCCTCCTGTCATCCTCCTGCTGCATATCCAATCCGGCCTTGAAGATTTCTTTGAACAGGTGTTCAATAACCCCGTTTTCAAAGGGTCCGTCATTATGTTCCTTCAGCATATCAAGCATTTGCCGTTCCCGGACAGGGTCATATTGTTCTATGCCGCTTGTTTCTTTCGCCACTCCAATTTCCTGGACAAGACGGCCCCTTTCACTGATCAGCCTCAGCAATTCCATGTTGATTTCTTCTATTTGCCTTCGCAGCTGCTTCAAATCATAATTATCCATGAGTTGACTCCCCTTCTGCTCCCACATGATTCCACTATGGTTATCATACCATTGGATCACTTTCAGCATGTACAAGAATACGTGTAATATTTCACATAAATTATAACAGGTTTTCTCTCTGTGTGTATCAATGTTTCAATATTTTCAGCCATAGAAAGAGACAGCCCCTCCGGACTGTCTCTAAACCGTTACTGATTCATGGATTTATTGACCTGGTCAGCCATTTGCTGAGCCTTTTCTTCCACTGTATCGGCAGTTTGGCTGGCCTGTGATTGAACTTGGTCTGTTCTTTCTTTTGCCATATCAGCCATATTATCTGCTGTCTGATTGACCGTTTGATTCCATTCATCTGCCTTTTCTTTCGTTGTTTCGGCAAGCTGGTCGCTCGTGTTCTTAGCCGTATTTCGGAGCTGGTCCGCTTTTTCCTTTACCGTTTCGGCAAGGTTGCTGCCTTTTTCCATGGCTGCCTGTCGGATTTGGCCAGTCTTTTCAACGGCTGTTGAAGAAAGTTCAGACCCTTTCTCCATGACGGTTTCTTTCCATTCACCAGACTTTTCTTTAAGAGCTTCCATTTGAACGCCCAGGTCACTCCGCAATTCTCTACCTGACTTTGGAGCCATCAGGAGTGCCGTCGCTGCTCCGACAAGGCTTCCCAACAAAATACCGGAAAGAAAATTGCCTGTATTGTTTTGGTTGTTGCTCATATCTTATCATCCTCCTGTTAGAAATGAGTTTCTTTCATTTATAGACCATTACCCTCTGCCGCTCTCCAATTGCTGAGTATGGATGACCACTTCAGAATTGACGGGTTTTTTCTGTCTTTCCGGCTCTTCCTTTTTGCCGCCGAACCATTTGTCTTTCATTTCTTTGACAACCGCTCCCCACTGTACTACTTGGGCAACCTTGTCCTGATTCCTGACCATGGCGGAAGAAATGGATGTCGTTACCTTCCGCAAGGAATCATTGAGATCTTGGACCGTATGGCCTACTTCCTGTACTGCGTGCACCACCGTATCGAGTTTTCCCACTTTCCCCTGAATATCATCAGCCAGAGCGTTGGTTTTATGTAACAGCATGGTTGTCTCGCCTGTAACGCCTTGGAGCTGGGATTCAAGACCGTCCAACGTTTTTGATACGCTTTCGAGTGTTTCTTTCATCGCTTTTAATGTTTTGGTCAAGCTGATCACCAGAATGAGAAAAGCCACTGCGATGACCGCAACGCTTAAATAAAGAATGATTCTCATTGAATGCAGCACCTCCTAATGTACAATTGACTTTACCCCCGCTGCTGCTTGGGTAAACAGCCTTTTTACTGCTTCTCGGCATAATCCTGTTATTCCTTTTGTAACGACAGAACCCATTAAGAATCTGACATATAGGATACTCTCCATTCCATTATTCTATTCATCGGCACGTTTGTCCAATAGAATGCCATACCATTCAAGGTTTTTCAAATGCTTGCATGAAAAAAAACTGCCTGGAAACCAGACAGTTTTCATCGTCACTGTGCTTTTTTCAACTGCTGCTGCAGCAGATTCTCGTAGGCAGCCTGAAATTTTTGAATATCTCCGGCTCCCATGAAAAGAAGGACCGAATCATTCATAGTCAAAAGAGCCGAGGTATCTTCTTCCGAGAGAAGTTCCGCTCCGGAAATTTTATCCTTCAAATCCTCAATGGAAAGTTTCCCCCGGTTTTCCCTGGCAGAACCAAAAATCTCACATAAATAAACTTTATCCGCTTCCCCCAGACTTTCTCCAAATTCGGTCAAGAAGGTTTGGGTTCTCGTGAAGGTATGCGGCTGAAATACCGCTACAATCGGTTTTCCCGGATATTTCTGGCGAGCAGCGTTAATGGTGGCCTTAATTTCAACTGGGTGATGGGCGTAGTCATCAACCAGAATCTGATCCCCCATTCTCTTTTCGGTAAAGCGTCTTTTGACACCCTCGAACGTCTTCAGCTGTGCCTGGAGGATATCCTCAGAAATGCCTTCGTAATGGCAGATGGCAATCACGGCCAAGGCATTCAACACATTGTGATCGCCAAAAGTAGGGATTTCAAATGTCGCATAGAAATTGTTGCGCACATACACATCAAAAGCGGTGCCGCTTGTTGACTTTTTCAAGTTCCTTGCCTGAAAATCATTCGCCTCCCCGAAGCCATAAAAAACCACGGGCACGGGCGCCTGTATTTTCTGGAGCTGCTCGTCATCTCCATATGCGATGATGGCTTTGTTCACCTGCATGGCCATGTCCTGAAAAGCGGAAAATACGTCTTCAACGTTGGCGAAGTAGTCGGGATGGTCAAAATCTATATTTGTCATGATCGTGTAGTCGGGATAATAAGAAAGAAAATGGCGACGGTACTCGCAGGCTTCAAATACAAAATACTCGGCATCCCGGTCACCTCTGCCCGTACCATCCCCAATAAGGAAGGAGGTTGGTTTTGCCCCTCTCATGACATGGGCAAGCAGACCTGTTGTGGAAGTCTTGCCATGGGACCCTGTGATCGCAATGCTTGTAAATTTCCGCATGAATTCCCCAAGAAATTTATGGTAGCGAATAACAGGTATTCCCTGGCTTAAGGCTTCTTCAATTTCTTCGTGTGTATCGGGAAAAGCGTTTCCTGCAATCACCTTCATGCCAGGCATGATATTTTTACGGTCAAATGGCAAAATGTTAATATTCGAGTCTTCAAGGGCTTTCTGAGTAAAAAAATATTTGCCTACATCAGAACCCTGAACGTCATACCCCATATCGTGAAGGATTTGTGCAAGTGCGCTCATTCCGGATCCCTTAATACCTACGAAATGGTATACAGTCATAATAGAACCTCCAACAATCGTCTATCTGTAAGCATTATATGAATGAATAATCTAATTGCTCAAACCTTTGTTACGGCCATACCGCCATTTATATTATGGACGGCCGAAGGCAATGTATGTAACTGGATGAGAATGTTTTTACAGATGAGTGAATTCATACTTTTTTATTATATCATTTTTACATGGGCTGTTGCCAGAAAGCCCCGCTCCTATACCTTCAGAAGCGGCGGCTCTACAAGCTCCAGGCGAGGATTAGGGCGATATTTTCTGCCCGTTTTGGCCGAATGTACGCCGTCAAGAAGAACACAATCCCCGGTAAATCCAATATTGATTTTCAGGAGGCTGCTCCCCACTCCGTACATATCAACAGGCACGCCAAGCTCCTCGAACTCGGCAATTTTCTTTTCATTAAAACCGCCTGAAACGACAATGTTTACATGGTGAAACCCTTCATCATCCAGCGCTTTCCTAAGCGCAAAGATCAGGTTTGCATTTACACCCCTAGGGTCAAACGTGCCCAACAAGTGCTGGTTGCGAAGAAAGTACTTATCGATCATGGTGTTGGATGTGTCGACACGTACACCCTTAAGATCGGACCCGAATTCCCGGGCAAGTTTTAGTGAATCCGTGATCACATCATTATTGTAATCCACTAGAGATACAAGATCGTCTTCCGGAAATGTTTCCCTGTAAGCTTTTGTGGCTGCCACAATATCCCCGTTGAAAAGCTGGATAAGGGCATGCGGCATGGTGCCCATCCCCTGCTTGCCCCACCATTCATTCATGGCATGGGTTGCCTGGGCAGTGGCACCTCCTATAAATGCGGCATAGCCATCTCCGGCCTGCTGTGTAAAATGGTCATCGCGGTCTCCCATGAAGATGACCTGCTTCTGTACCCCGGATATTGCGGCTGCTTTTGTGACATTATAGACATTCGTGGCAACAGATGTCCTTCTGGACAGGATGCCATCAATGATTCCCTCCAGGTAACCAAAATCCTGATAACGGCCTTTTATTGTCAGCACCGTTTCAAATGGAGTTATTTTGTCGCCATCCTTAAGTGAATGGATTTCAAGCTCATCCGGATGATCAGCGAATATTTGCAACAGGGCAATGACTTCATCCGTCCCGCACAATACAGCATGTTTTCTTTGGAAAAATTGCATGGTCACAACATTATCAGGCTTATATCGCTTGGCTATTTCACGTGTTTTTAAGAAATAAACAGCTGAGAACCAGCCTTCTTTTACACGTTCGTCAAATTTGAATGTCTGATTGGTCAACCGGCTGATCTTGCCTTGCAGTTTCAATTCAATTTCCTTCATTGCAATGCTCCTTGTGCCCTCTATTGGTGTACCCCTGGAAGGCAGGAGTAAAACAATTGTCTCTGCCCTCATTTCCAAACATAGAATACCACTTTCTTCGCTATTGTACTAGTGTATCTTTTAATTGTTCCAGTTCCGTTTCCTTGATGAGAACGTCTCGCGGTTTGCTTCCTCTGGCCTCGGAAATGATTCCTTGCTCCTCCATCATCTGTATCAGCCGGGCCGCCCTGTTATATCCGATCCTGAAATGCCTTTGAAGCAGGGATGTGGAGGCACTTCCCTGTCCCACCACAAATTCGCACGATTCCAGAAACAGCTCATCTTCATCTTCCTGAATCTGTGCTTTTTTCAGCAGTTCATCTTGTTCAAATAAATAATCCGGTTTGCCTTGGCCGCGGACATGTTCTATCACTCTGTCAATTTCCAGGTCTGAAACATACGTACCCTGAAGCCTCACCGGCTTCGAGGAACCATTATCCAAGAGGAGCATATCCCCTCTGCCCAACAGTTTCTCAGCACCGCTGATGTCAATGATGGTACGAGAATCCACCTGGGATGAAACGGAGAAGGCAATCCTTGTCGGGACGTTGGCCTTGATCAATCCGGTGATGACATCAACAGAAGGACGCTGGGTTGCTATGATGAGATGAATTCCGCAAGCCCTTGCCTTTTGTGCAATCCGGCATATGGATTCTTCCACATCAGCAGGTGACATCATCATTAGATCGGCAAGCTCGTCAATAACAATTACGATGTAAGGGAGCTTGTCGCTGTGTCTTCCATGTTGGGCTGCCATTTCATTGAACCTGCCGATATCCCTGACGCTTGCATGGGCAAACAGTTCGTAGCGCCGTTCCATTTCCTCCACAGCCCATTTTAAAGCTGCGGTTGCCGCCTTGACATCGGTTATGACCGGGCTCACCAGGTGTGGAATATGATTATATGGCGCAAGCTCTACCATTTTCGGGTCAATAAGCAGCAGCTTTAATTCGTCGGGCCTCGCTTTGTACAGCAGGCTGACAAGGATTGAATTGATGCACACACTTTTCCCTGAACCTGTAGCTCCGGCAATCAGGCCGTGCGGCATTTTCCGTAAATCCGTCACGACCGGCGCACCGGAGATATCCAGTCCCAGCGCAGCCGTAAGAGGTGACGAATGTTTACTGAAGACGCTGCTGTCAAGGATCTCACTGATTTGAACCGGACGGCTTTCATGATTCGGAAGCTCAATCCCGATGGAACGTTTACCTGGAATTGGGGCCTCCATCCTGATGTCCCTTGCAGCCATGCTCAATTTAATATCATCACTCAAATTTGTGATTTTGTTCACTTTTACGCCAGGTTCCGGCTGTACTTCAAAGCGCGTGACGGATGGACCTTGACTGACATGTACCACCCTTGCGTTGACATTGAAGTTTTCGAGCGTTTCGTCAAGCAGGGCCGCCTGTTCCTCCATCCACTGCCTGTTCTCCGGTTTTTTGACTGGAGGATCCAATAGTGTGAGCATTGGAAAATGGTATCCACCGCAGTGCAATTTCTCTTCTGTTTTTTCCTGGCCGGAGGGCTGTTCCTGCCTTCTTTCCGGTTCAGAATGGCTGGCAGCCTCCTCCGATCTGGGAGAGGCGGATTGCTTGTTTTGCCACTTTTTTCTGTCTTGGCTAAGCATAAGGACGTTGAAGGGAAGATGCTGTCTTTCTTGTCTATCCATTCTTTCCTGTCCTTCTGGTTGCCCTTGACTTTCTGAATCAGCCCTTACCTCTTGTGTTTTCTCTGCTTCGTTTATTTCTTTTATCACATCTGTTTCCGTTAGATCCAGTCTTACTTCCGCCTCAGTGTTGGTGGCCGGGCCATTGGTTTTCCATTCTGTATGATGTTCATTTTCCGTTGCTGACACTGTCACCGCTTCCTTGGTCAGTGTCTGCTCTTCGATATTTTCTTCGCCAACCATTTCAGGATCCAAAAACATAGAAGCTGGCGGTTCATGTCCAATGTCCTTTTCCCGTACAGAAATTTCTTCTGTCAGGAGCTCCGATTCCTCAATCGTTGCAGTTTCCTCCAAATTTCCCAGGAAGGAATCCTGGAGCTCGTATTCCAGCTCTTCCTGATGATTCTTATTCGGCCTTATGTAACCAAAAACCGGTGATGGGACGGTGCCCGGCTGGAATGGCTGTCTTCTGAGCGGCTCCACTTTTTTGTTGGCCGGCAAAGGATCGACTTGCCTCTCCTCGTTTGTGGAAACCTTTGGCTTTATATCAAAATCTTTTGGTTCTTGGTCCTCCTGTATGGTTCTCCTGCCATCGCGTGACCTCTTTGTAGCTTGAGGCTGGGGCGGCGGGTCCTTGATCAGCGGGAAACGAAATTGTCCTTTTGGATATTGATAGGTCATCCTTGTTTCCATTTCTGGTTGCACCGGCCTTTGCCTCTTCCTTGCCTGCCCATGAGGAGGGCCAGCCGGTTCCCTGTATTCCATTTCGTCTTTATCATCCATGATGAATAATATTTTCTTTAACCAATTCATTCTTCATCTCTCCCATTTCAGCCTATCTTTTTCCGTGAGACATACGTCTGGGGAAAACAGTGGGCATTTATTCATTATAACAAAAAAATCGAATAAAAAATGGGTGGTTTGGCACATTAAAAAAGAATTACGAATGAAAGGGGAGACGAATTCATATGAAACGGTTAGGATCCATTATTTTCATCGGAATACTTTCAGCTGTACTCACCGGCTGCGGCGGGGACAATGAC
>DATBUB010000005.1:0-1884 GCA_036516555.1 Bacillaceae bacterium | reverse complement strand
CAATATGGCGGAAATGACAATGACAAAGAAAATGAGGACGAAAGCGTTGATGCTTCTCGCCTTTGAGGCTTTTTCATCTTTCTGTGGCTTGTAATCGGTGTGCAGCGTGTTTTGCGGATTCATGGGTGATAGCTCCTTAATGGTATTGTAATAGATGTTGAGATTGGAATAATTATGCGTTTTATTGTAATATTTATTCATATAGAATGCAAGTGGAGGATTTTGTCTTTGGTACTGGAAATCTTGATATGGATTGGTGCGGGGCTGGAGAGGCCTTCGTAATTATCGTGGGGAATTCAGTTTTCTACTTATGCTTACAAGTGCCCTATTATTATTGCGGTAAAACGTTGGGTCAGTCTGCGGTGCAGAGATTGCTTTTATATTCAATTTCCAAAAGTTTCGTTAGATCCCGCAATGCGTATCCAGGCTTTTGCAATTAGAACAGAAGCCATTTACCCCAGGACTTCTGCAATTCCGGAAAGTGCCGCAATAGGAGCGGGAAATCTTACAGTTTCGAATGGGGTGGGCTGCGGCTTTTGGGTTAAAGTTGTGACTTATTTTTATAGCTAGCCTTTTATTGCCGGTAGAAGTGGAGCTTCGGCGGCCCATTCCCCTCCTTAATTGAACAAAACCGCTTTTTCTCCGGTTCAATGGGATGGATTTCGTCAGTTTGAACCTTTACTGTCCGTATCCTGCGGTTTACTGTCCGATGACTACAATTCAAACGGTATGCTAAACGAACCATACCTTCCACCCGCTGCAGGTTACTTCATTCAGCAACTTCGATAGCATGTATAAATGGGCTCCTGCTTCGGTTCACGCTTTATCAGAGGTTCCACAGCCCCCATACAAGCACAAAAAAAGCACCCCGCGCTAAGCGAACTGGACTTCCAATTGTTCTAACAGTTGGAGTGCAGTTCATAGGCGAGGTGCTTCCCCTATGCCCCCGAAGGGACAGCGGCATCATCGAAACGACGTTCGAGGTTGACGAATTTGTTGTATTCTTTGACGAAGGCGAGCTGGACGGTGCCAACCGGGCCGTTACGCTGTTTGGCGATGATGATTTCGATGATGTTTTTGTTTTCGGATTCGTGGTCGTAGTAGTCATCGCGGTACAGGAAGGCGACGATGTCGGCGTCCTGCTCAATACTTCCCGATTCACGGATGTCGGACATCATCGGACGCTTGTCCTGGCGCTGCTCCACTCCGCGTGAGAGCTGGGACAGGGCGATGACCGGGACTTCGAGTTCACGGGCAAGGGCCTTTAGGGAACGCGAAATCTCGGAAACTTCCTGCTGGCGGTTCTCCTTGGAGCGGCCGCTCCCCTGAATGAGCTGCAAGTAGTCGATTAAAATCATGCCAAGGCCGTGCTCCTGCTTCAGGCGGCGGCACTTGGAACGGATTTCGCTTATGCGCACTCCCGGCGTGTCATCGATGAAGATGCCGGAGTTGGACAGGCTTCCCATTGCCATCGTGAGCTTTCTCCAATCCTCATCGGTGAGGGAACCGGTCCTCAGGTTCTGGGCATTGATGTTCCCTTCGGCGCAGAGCATCCTCATGACGAGCTGCTCGGCACCCATCTCCAGACTGAATATCGCCACGTTTTCGCCTGTTTTCGTACCGACGTTTTGTGCGATATTGAGGGCGAATGCCGTTTTACCAACGGAAGGACGTGCCGCCACGATGATCAGGTCATTGCGCTGGAACCCGGCCGTCATCCGGTCCAATTCGGCAAATCCGGTCGGAATCCCCGTAACGTCCCCCTTCCGGTTATGCAGCAGTTCGATATTGTCGTATGTTTTGACGAGGACGTCTTTAATATTTTGAAATGCGCCCGCATTTTTGCGCTGGGCCACTTCCATGATGCTTTTTTCCGCTTCATCC
>DATBUB010000004.1:0-3469 GCA_036516555.1 Bacillaceae bacterium | reverse complement strand
GGCAACATCTCCGCGTATGACTGTGCTGAACCAAACGCTGGACTCTTCGCCGATAATGACATCTCCTGTAACTGTTGCATAATCTGCAATAAAAACGGATGGATGGATTTCAGGCATTTTTCCCCCATATGGATAAATCGCCATATAATCATTCCTTTCGCCAAAATTCTTGTATGTATGCTTCCATTGTAACGGAATTATGGCCCCCTGTGGGGAAAATGGCTCTTTTATCCTTGCGAAACTGGGTAGTATAAGGGTAAGTGTGAAACTGTGCTGGAAGGATGTGTCGGGAATGAGGAAATGGGAAGCGGAAGCAAACGCCAAGGGAGCTATAGTCATTGTTCACGGTGCTATGGAGCACCAAGGGCGTTATGGATGGCTTGCCGAAATGTGGAGGTCAAATGGGTTCCATGTCATCATGGGGGATCTGCCCGGCCAGGGGGTAACGACAAGAACCAAAAGGGGGCATATCGACTCTTTTGACGATTACATTAGAGAAGTGAAGGATTGGGTAAAAGAAGCCATGGAATATGGCTTGCCTGTTTTTATGCTTGGCCACAGCATGGGCGGTCTGATCTCCATCCGGCTGCTGCAGGAAGAAAAATTGGATATAGCGGGAGTACTATTATCCTCGCCCTGCCTGGGTTTGATGGAGTATCCTCCAGTAGCGCTGAATGCCTTGTCTGTTGGGCTTAATATTTTCGCACCGGAGCTCAGGATCAAGAGCGGATTGAAGGTGGATTTGGTGACGAGAAACCAGGAGGCCATCGAACGGGCAATGAATGACAGCCTTTATGTGACAAAGGTATCTGTGCGCTGGTATCGGGAACTGCTGAAGGCCATGAAGGCTGCCTTCACAAAATTATCGGATTTCCCCGATGTTCCTGTTTTGGTTCTTCAAGGGGGAGATGATAAAATTGTAAATAAATCCGAGGTGCGGGATTGGTTTGACCGGCTGCCGGTTTCGGAAAAAGGCTATAAAGAGTGGCCTGAATGTTATCATGAAATTTTTAATGAACCGGAAAGGGACATGATTTTTACGTATGCGAAGAATATGGCTGAAAACCGTTTGGGAATGCTCCAAGCGATGTTGAGATGAAATGAGGTGATGAGGATGGCTATCCCAAAGCATCCCGTCTCGCTGATGAGACAGGTATACAAACATGTCATGCCTGCCGTCCATAAGGAATTGAATGGATGGAAACAGAAGGCAGAGACTATACCGAATGAGGAATTGCGTATTCAAGCACTTGCAAGCATTGAGCACAAAACCTTCCATTGCGAAGGAGGATCGATATTGGCGCTGACTGCGCTGGGAAATAAAGAGGATGCCATTGAATTCATCGTTGCCTATCAAACCATCAGCGACTATTTGGACAATCTTTGTGATCGGAGCACATCCCTTGACCCAGATGATTTTGCTGCCCTGCATGAAGCCATGGAGGACGCCCTTACAGTGGGGGCTAGGCCGCATGAGTATTATAGATTCAGGAAAGACCGGGATGACGGAGGGTATTTGGAATCGCTCATGAGAACTTGCCAGGAAGTGTTGGCAAGGATTCCGCATTACAATACGATCAAGCCCTATTTATTGGAGCTTTGCCGCTATTACTGCGACCTGCAAATACATAAACATGTCTGCATCGAGGAAAGAGAAGAGCGTCTGAAAAACTGGTTTGCAGAGCACCGGAGTAAAATGCCTGACATGGGCTGGCATGAATTTTCAGCATGTTCCGGATCTACCTTGGGCATTTTTTGCCTGGTTTCCTATGCCATGAGGGATGATTTTGAAGAAGAGCATGCCAACATGATACGGAACGGTTATTTTCCTTATATCCAGGGACTCCATATTCTGCTTGATTATTTTATTGATCAGGACGAGGACCGGGAAGGCGGAGACTTGAATTTTTGTTTTTACTATAAAAATGATGAGGAAATGCTGAATCGCTTTATCCACTTTCTTGACGAGGCGGACAAGCACACGAGGCACCTGCCTGATACACAGTTCCATAAGCTGATCAACCGCGGACTTCTGGGGGTTTATTTGTCAGATAAAAAAGTCAGCGAGCAAGAGAAAGTAAGATCCATTGCGAAAAAAATGATGAAGCGCGGAGGGACCATCAGCTATTTCTTTTACTGGAACGGCTGGGCGTACCGTAAAGTGCAGAGCCTGCTTTCAGGTACACCAAGACTGACTTCTACAATAGTGAAATAAAGACATTGGGAGTGATGGGAATGGCTTTAAAACTCAGTATATTGGACCAGTCACCCATTTCAAAAGGGATGACTGCCGAAGTGGCTTTGTCCCATACTGTCCATTTGGCACAAGAGGCGGAAAAATTGGGCTATCACCGTTTTTGGGTGTCGGAGCATCATGATTCCCCAAGCCTGGCCGGTTCTTCGCCGGAGGTGCTCCTTGGCTATTTGGCGGCCAAAACAAAGACCATCCGCGTAGGCTCGGGAGGTGTGATGCTTCCGCATTACAGTCCATATAAAGTGGCCGAAAACTTCAAGGTTCTGGAAGGGCTCGCCCCGGGAAGGGTGGACCTGGGCCTTGGAAGGGCACCGGGCGGCATGCCTCGGGCCACCATAGCCCTGCAAGGCAGCAGAGACCGGAATGTACACGAATACCCGGACCAAATAGATCAGCTTTTAACCTATTTACATGACCGGATTGACAAGGGAAACCCTTTTTATGGGTTGAAGGCAACACCGATGACCCAAACAGTGCCGGATGTTTGGCTCCTGGGCTCAAGTCCTTCAAGCGCTTCTTTGGCAGCTGAAAAGGGTCTTCCATATATGTTTGCCCAATTTATTAATGGTGATGGCGGAGCCTTGTACATGAAAGACTACCTCAGCCGATTCCAGCCATCGTATTACATGGAAAAACCACAAAATGCAGTGGCTGTGTTTACAGCATGTGCAAAAACGGAAGAAGAGGCCGAGCGGATTGCCTCCAGTCTGGATTTATCCCTGATCAAACTGGAGCAGGGAATGCCGGCTTCCGGTACGCCAAGCCCTGAAGAGGCGGCAGCATACTCATACTCTTCCTATGAAATGGCCAGGGTACAGGAAAACCGCAAAAGAATGGTTATCGGTACACCTGCCCAGGTAAAGGAACAGCTCCTCCAGCTGAGCGAGGCATACAATACGGAAGAAATCATGCTCGTCTCCATCATCTACGATTTCAATGATAAGATAAATTCTTTTAGGCTTATTGCGGAAGAAATGTTGTAAGGGCCGGTTCGCAATGTGAACCCGATTGTTGGAGGGAAACCTCGTGTTAAATGGAACAGTCTCCATTCTTATAGAAGGGGACTGTTTTTGTTTTTTTTACAGATAATTCATTAAATTGACAAAATGAAATGGGGGTGTGATTCAAAACATTGTATAATATATACAAAGGAGGGAGATGGATGAAAAAACCAGCACTTATATGGATGATCATTCTTTTATTGCCGGGCTGTTC
>DATBUB010000003.1:0-15710 GCA_036516555.1 Bacillaceae bacterium | reverse complement strand
CCGGAATTTCCGCAATTATGAGCTAGAGTTCTGCAATAATAGGTTGGACTTCCGCAATTAATAAAAATGGTCCGTAATAATGGTCAGAGTTTCAGCAATTAATGAAAATGTTCCGCAATAATGGTTAGAAGTTCCGCAATTAATAAAAAATTCCGTAATAATGGTCAGAAGTTCCGCAATCAATCATATTGTTCCGCAACAAGGGAATCAAAATTCCTCGATAATGAGCCATGGTCTCGCAACGCAATGACCAGTTAAAACCGGGACCATCAAAGCAGCCATTTAAGTCTTAACAGAAATAAAAAAGGATCCAAAGCCCAAACGCTTTTGGATCCTCTTCATTATCACACAGATGCCGAAACATCTGCGGCTGCCTCTGCCTCTTTTTCAGTCCGGCCGTACAGGAAGTAATATAACGCAGATGTGGCAAGGACGACGATTCCCAACATCGCGTACATCGTGCTGTAGCCGGTCAGCGGAATGACATAACCGAGAAGGTACGGGCCAAATCCAAATCCGGCATCAAGAAAGATGAAGAAGGTGGAGGTGGCAAATCCCATTCGGTGCGAAGGCGTCAGTTTCACCGCGATTGCCTGGGTCGTGGATTGCATATTTCCGAATCCAAGACCGATCAGAGCGCCGGATAGCAATAATACGACGCTGGAGTGCGCCTGGCTCAGCAGCAGCATCCCGCCTGTCATGATAATGAAAGCAGGGTACATAATGTGGTTTGCCCCTTTTGTATCCATCAGCCGCCCCGTAAATGGACGGGAAACCATCACGGCCACCGCATAGACGATAAAGAAAAAGCTGGCGGTGCTGACAAGGTCAAGCTCCATGGTATAAAAGTTGATGAAGGAGACGACGCTTGAGTAGCAAAGCCCCACAATTAGTGTAATGACCGCAATGGGGATCGCCTTTGGCTCCAGGAAGCTGGAAAGCTGAAATTGGCCGCCCGCTGTTTTTGCCGGTGGAGCCACGAGCTCAGGTACCGTGAGAAATAAGGCGGTGATGAGACTAAAAACCCCCATGGCTACACAAAAAGCGAATATGGTTTGGAAATTGGTATGCTGGCTCATGTACAGTCCGACGAACGGACCGAAAGCGGTGGCAAGAGTGGCGCTCATGCTGTAGTAGCCGATACCCTCTCCTTTTCTCGCTGCAGGGATAATTTGAGCCACAATCGTTCCGGTGGCGGTGCTGGCAACTCCGAATGCCAAACCGTGGACAAAACGATTGATCAGCAGAAAGGTGATTCCCATATGCACCAAATATAGAAGGGATGTCAAAGTAAAGAAGATCAGTCCAATGAATAGCATCTTTTTTCGTCCGACCACATCAATCAGGCGTCCGATAAAGAGCCTCCCGATCAAGGTGCCGATAATGAAAATTCCTGTTATCAGCCCCGCCTGGCTGGTCGAAGCATGATATTCCTCAACGGCGTAAACCGCAATTGTTACCAATAACAAATAAAAGATCAAAGTGATGAAAAAATTAACGGAAGAAACAATGAAAAAATTTTTTGTCCATAATGCAGTTCTAGGTTGTTGTTCCACGCTTTTAACTCCTTACTTTAATATGTTGTTCCGTATGGCTTTCATGATTCGGATGGTTTCCAGTTGTTCCTCCTCAGAAATCCCTTGTAAAATGTCCCTCTCGAATTCGTCAACAGAAGCACGGACCTCCAAATAAACCGACTTTCCAAGCTCCGTCAGCTGCATTCTTTTTTCGCGCCTGTCCTTTCCGGGCACCTGCTCTGCATAGCCCAGTTCCTCCAGGCGGCTGATGGTCCGGGTGACGGTGGGCTTTTCCACACTCAGGTATTGGGAAATCTCCACGTGTGTGGCAGGTCCTTCATGAAACAGGTAATACATAATGGACCACTGGGCCCTGTATAGCTGATGCTTGCTCAGGACAATATTGAGTTTATTCTCAAAAGGCCGATACATCATCAGCATTTGATGGAAAAATGAACGGAAGCTCTCGATTGGAAACACCCCGCAAAAAAATATTTAGCCTAGCTAATAGTTATCTTGAGTAACTATTATAGTGTAACAAAGAAAAAGCATCCTTGTCCATAGGGCAATTGGATTTTTTTTGCCGGATTTTTGTAGCTGGTTCAGAGTTTAGGTAAAATGGGGTCATGAATATCGTTCAGAAAAGGTGTTGGATATGAAGAAGTTTGTTGTTATCGGTGGAGGAATCCTGGGTGCCTCCGCTGCCTATCATCTGGCAAAATCGGGAGCAGAAGTCACGATCATCGATCGGCAAGATCCAGGGCAGGCAACAGATGCGGCTGCCGGAATCATCTGTCCGTGGCTGACACAAAGGCGGAATAAGGCATGGTATGCCCTGGCTAAAAAAGGAGCTGCCTACTATGAGCCGCTCATCCGGCAGCTGAAGGAAGACGGGGAAACCGAGACTGGCTACCGGAAATCAGGAGCCATCAGCTTGCATACAGATACAGGCAAACTTGAACAGATGAAAGAAAGAGCGGTAACACGGAGAGGAGATGCACCTGAAATCGGCGACATCAAAAAGCTGGGGAAAGAGGAAACGAAGGCCGTGTTTCCCCCTTTATCCGCCGAATACGGATCCTTATACATAAGCGGGGCCGCCCGTGTGAACGGACGGGCCTTGCGGGATGCGTTGCTGAATGCAGCAAAAAAACATGGAGCAGAATGGGTTAGCGGGTCCGCAGTATTGATGCATGAAGGGAATCGAGTGATAGGAGTCCGGGCTGAAGAGAGAACCTTTTCGGCTGACGGAATTCTTGTAACGGCCGGTGCGTGGGCAGGGGAGTTATTTGAACCGCTGGGTATTCGCTTGAAAGTGAGCGGGCAAAAGGCACAGATTCTGCATCTGCAGCTGGAAAAAACGGACACAGCCGATTGGCCGGTTGTCATGCCTCCCAATAATCAATACATCCTCGCGTTTGACGGCGGAAGGGTGGTAATAGGGGCGACCCATGAGGATAATGCGGGCTTTGATTTACGGGTGACCGCAGGAGGCATGCAAGAGATTTTGAATAAGGCCTTGGATGTGTCACCAGGCTTGGCAGATGGAGGTTTAAAAGAAGTGCGTGTCGGCTTCAGGCCATTTACTCCCGGTTTCTTACCGGTTATCGGTGCCGTCCCCGGGTATGAAGGTGTTTATCTCGCAAACGGCCTTGGCGCATCCGGTCTCACAGTCGGGCCATTTTTGGGTGCCCAGCTTGCCAAGCTTGTCCTATGCAAAGAACTTGATATCGAACTTGGCTTGTACAATGTGCAGGAAGCGATGGAAATGTAAAGGCAGAAAGCCATATGGATCAAGAAAAAGGAATTCTCAACCCTTTGCTAGAATATGAAAAGACATATTTTATTGAGGGGGCGAACTGTGTATGAAACATATTGTGATGGGAGGCATCGGCCTCCTTTCCGGCGCTGTGCTGGCCGGGCTGACACTTGTTGCGGCAAGTGTTTACTCCCTGTACATCAGCCAATCCGGATGGGACACGCGGTACGGATTATTCGGTACGGCACTGAGGGATATCGGTATATTTCCATTGATCATCAGTATAGGTTTGGCCGCCGGCGGGTTTTATTTTTTCGTTAAGGGCTTGAAAGAATAAACCGGCTTCCCGTGGAGAAGCCGGTTCTCTTATTTACTGTTCGGGATACATCTTTTTCAAAAACGAAACCGATTGGCTGATCAGTTCTTTCAGTACATCCACATCGATATCCGCAACCTTGTTGATATAAACGCAAGCCTTTCCCGTCGTATGCTTTCCGAACTTGCTCAGCAATTGTTCGCGCTCGGTATCTCCCGGGGCGAAATAAAGGCTGATTTTTGCTTTCCGCGGCGAGAAGCCGACAAGAGGAGCATCCCCTTCGTGGCCGGATGCGTATTTATAATGATAGGAACCGAACCCGATGATGCTTGGCCCCCACATTTTCGCCGTATACCCGGTTGTTTCCGTGAAAATATCCAGCAGCCGGTAGGCATCCTCCCGCTTTTTGGGACTGTCGACTTGCTCAATGAACTCCATAACGCTATTTTCCGTTTCCTTTGTTTTTAATTCGTACATGAATCAATCTCTCCTGTTCCGGTCAGTATGCAGGATTGGAAAAAATTCTGCCAATCCAGCTGTTAACCGCTCAATATCCCTTATTTTGAGCATTTTTGTGTTAATCTTTACTTCCTCGTCATTGCTTAGAATCAGGATGAGGCTACTCCCAATTAAACGGCCCTCATCAATTTGAGTGACAGGAACCTTTTTGCGCAGAAAAGCAGGGCCTCTATGTATGATCAAGTTTCCATCCTCCAACTTTATATAATTGGTTGAAGGTCTCTTCAAATAATAGACAGCTCCATAAATCACTGAGGCTAAAAGAAGGAGTAAAAAAGGGCTCATTGCCACAGCTAAGCCAGGGCCGTGAATGCTCAACATAATGGTGATATGAAGTGCACCTGCTGCCATAATCAAATGCATGGCAGCCATAATGTGATATAGTAAATCGTATTTGAATTTAAGTTCCAACACAGATCCCCCTATATACATACTTTCATTTTAATTCGCTGAACCTGCCTCTAAACCCTTTTTTTCTCTGGCAGCAAAGCAAAATTTCACCATTGTGTATGGCGCAATACAAAGTCTATAATATTTATATCATTTGAATACTCCCATTCACCGATGGGATAGAGGCTGCAGCTTATATGAGTAAAGCGGACGAGATACAATGAGATTAATGACTCCGCTTGAAAGGATAAAGCTGCCGAAGTGTGGGTATATCATTGTATATCCACGCTGGTGATGTGTTCGAACAGGAACATCACTGTCACGTTTTTACGTGGAGAGCTATCGTCGGAAGGATAAACGGACATATAAACAGCCGTCGATCTTTTTCGAGGGCTGTTTTTGTTTTTTCCTTCGACATACAAAAGGAGCGTACAATCTATGGCAAAAACATCAACGTCGAATCATCCAAACCAACTTAAACGAACGCTCAAAGCGCGACATCTTATTATGATTTCCCTGGGAGGATCGATCGGGACAGGGATATTCCTTGCCAGCGGCGGAGCGATCCACCAGGCGGGACCCGGCGGAGCCTTGCTTGCGTATGCAGCGGTTGGAATCATGGTTTATTTTCTCATGACCAGCCTTGCGGAAATGGCGGCCTATATGCCGGATGCGGGATCTTTCAAAGTGTATGCTTCCAAATTTGTGGACCCATCCTTTGGGTTTGCGATTGGATGGAACTATTGGTATAACTGGGCGATTACAATTGCCGCGGAGCTTGCTGCCGTTGTCCTCATCATGAAGTTCTGGTTTCCTGGCAGCCCCTCCTTTATTTGGAGCGGATTGGCGCTTTTGATGATGTTTGGCTTCAATTATCTTTCCGTCAAAGGTTTTGGAGAGGCGGAATTTTGGTTTTCTCTCATAAAAGTGGTCACAGTCATTATTTTCATCATAACCGGTCTTGCCATGATCCTTGGAATCATGGGCGGGGAATCGATTGGATTCGAAGTGTTTACGTATAAGGAAGCCCCTTTTAATGGAGGGTTCTTTGCGATTCTCGGAGTCTTTATGGCCGCCGGTTTTTCCTTTCAGGGGACGGAATTGCTTGGGGTGGCCGCGGGGGAGAGCGAACACCCGGAAAAGACGATCCCCAAAGCGATCAACTCTGTATTTTGGAGAATCCTTCTATTTTACATTTTCACCATTTTCATTATCGGGATGATTCTTCCCTACACAGACGAACGGCTGCTGAGCGACGCCGTCACCGTAAGTCCTTTCACCCTTGTATTCGAACGGGCGGGATTTGCATTTGCAGCTTCTGTCATGAATGCCATCATCCTGACAGCTGTTTTATCTGCAGGGAACTCCGGCATGTATGCATCCACCCGGATGCTCTGGGACATGGCGCGTGACGGCCTTGCCCCCAAGTTTTTGGCCAAGCTTGATCATAGAGGCGTTCCGGTAAACGCCCTGATTGTTACAGCTTTGGTAGGCTCTCTCGCCTTTTTGACGACATTCTTTGGTGACGGACAAGTGTATGTCTGGCTGCTGAACGCTTCCGGTATGGCCGGATTTGTTACGTGGCTCGGGATTTCCATCAGCCATTACCGCTTTCGAAGGGCTTTCGTGGCACAGGGACGCGATATAAAAGCACTCCCATACCGTGCGAAGTGGTTCCCGTTTGGGCCGATCCTGGCCTTTCTGCTATGTGCATTCATTATTGCAGGGCAAAGCCTGCCGGCCATCATGGATGGACACTTTGACTGGAATAATCTGCTTGTGTCCTATATCGGCTTGCCGTTATTTTTGGTTGTGTGGCTCATCTATAAAGTGAAACATAGGTCCAGGCTGATTCCTTTAAAAGAATGTGATTTTGAAAAAAATAATGACTAAGCAAAAAGGGTGTCCAGGAATCTGATTCCGGACACCCTTATTTTTAAAAACAGGGGAAGTGTCCTTCCTCATCCATCGGGTCCATGGCTGTAATGGCCGGAAGAATTGCCTCCGCTCATTCCGCAATCCTCCTGCGTGCCCCGGAAACTACCCGTTCAGAAAATAAAATACCAAGGCCAATGCAAAATGGGGGAGGCTTAATAGGGCCAGCCGCAAAGCTTGTGTGTTTCGCTTCCCGCGGTCTTCTGCTGAATCTGCCGCAAAACCGGACCTCGTTCGGTCAGCACTCGCCAAAGCGCCCGACATGACCGCAGACAGGAGAAGGGCGAGCAGTCCCATTCCTCCCGCTATCAGAATCCCGGTCTCCATTCCCCACATCCTTGCGGCAAGAAGAACCGTAAGGAGGGAGAGAAGTGTCCCCCACTTCAAAAATCTCATGGCTACCCACCTTTTCAGTTACCATTTTTACAAAAGTAGCTGCACTAGATAACGCATTCTTTATTTAAATATTCTGTTAGTATGATTGAAATACCTTCTTTGATAAAAAGACTGGGTCCATTTAGGAAGATTATCTTTTTTGGGAGCGGGAACATAACCGATAGGACATGTTATACAATCATTTACTTTACTCACATACAGGAGGAAACCGGATGCAATGGAAAGGTAGAAGAGGGAGTGCAAATATCGAAGACCGGAGAGGCATGGGCGGGGGCACGATTGTCGGAGGCGGGCTGGGAGGCTTGATCCTTGTCCTGATCTTCACGTTTTTGGGAGGAGATCCGGGCGCACTGATGAACAGCTTTCAGGAAACAGGCACAGGAAGCTCATCTCCATATGAGGAAACGGCCCAAGAAAAAGAACTGTCCGATTTTGTTTCCGTTGTGCTGGCGGATACGGAAGAAGTGTGGACCGAACTGTTCAGGGAACAGGGCCTGGTCTACGAAAAGCCGACGCTAGTTCTGTATTCGGGCAGTGTTCAATCTGCATGCGGAGCGGCTTCGTCCGCAGTGGGGCCATTTTATTGTCCGGGTGATCAAAAGCTCTATATTGATCTGAGTTTTTATGATGAGCTGCAGCGGAACTTCCATGCTCCAGGAGATTTTGCCATGGCCTATGTCATCGCCCATGAGGTGGGCCACCATGTCCAGAATCTGCTGGGCACGATGGATAAGCTCGCCCCGCTGCGCCAAAGGCTGAGCCAGGAGGAGTATAATAAATACCAGGTCCGGCTGGAACTGCAGGCCGATTATTTGGCGGGTGTTTGGGCCCATCATGCACAGGGAATGAACGTGCTTGAGGAGGGTGATCTGGATGAAGCCCTGAATGCCGCCAGTGCGGTCGGGGATGATACGATCCAGAAAAGGACACAGGGATATGTCGTTCCCGAAAGCTTTACACACGGTACGTCCGAACAGAGGAAAAGCTGGTTTTATAAAGGATTCAGGTCTGGAAGAATCGAGGATGGAGACACATTCAACACGCGTGACTTTTAATTCTTGAAAGGAGCGATGAAGGATGGACGTGCAGGTAAGATCATTTTTTCTGAAGGATGACGGACAGATCCCCAACAACCCGGAATTGCCTGTCATTGTTTACGAAAGCATCTTCAGCGGCAACGCAAATGATATCGAAGCGACTTTCAATCGGCATGACTGGACAAACAGCTGGACCGGCGGCGTGTTTAACTACCATCATTACCATAGCAATACACATGAAGTTCTCGGCGTGAAATCGGGAAGGGCCACCGTCCTGCTGGGCGGCGATGCCGGGGAACGGCTGGATTTGAAAAAAGGCGATGTCATTGTGCTGCCCGCCGGAACCGGCCATAAGAAGGTTGAAAGCACGGATGACTTTGAAGTGGTGGGCGCCTACCCCGGTGGAGCCGGACATAACCTGAGAAGACGGAACCCCGATGAGCGTGCAGCATCCATGGCGGAAATCAAGAATGTCCCGGTGCCGGAAACGGATCCCGTCTACGGAGATGCAGGTCCGCTGATTGAAAAATGGCATAAGTAAAGGGTTTGGGATTTTCGAAAGGGGCGGCTTTTTGGCCGCCTTTTTGTTTGGTGATTCCGGGTTGCCGCTTTGTGAGCAGCTTGTGGATGAACGATGGGCAAAAAATGATTGTCCACAACCGTACTGCCCATTCTGGGAGAGGGTTATCCACTTATCCGACCGCTATCCACATAAATGTGCGTATTTTCGGCTTTTTGTGGAAAATACATTTTCTTTGCAAGACTATTTTGCATGCGGAAACACCATTGTGTGGATAAACGGGGTGTTACTGTCCGCTCAGGGCTAAATACTGTCCACAGCGCGAGGGTTACTGTCCACTAAGCACCATATACGGTCCACAAAACGGGTTTAACTGTCCACATAGCGAAATTTCTGTCCGGTGCCTACAATTTACGATTCAAATTGGAAATTTATGGGTGAATACGGGGCAGCAGCTTACAAAAGTACGATCAGAATCTCTACTCCTAATTAAACCTCACTTTTTCACGCAGCCTTTTTTGCGAATGAACTGAGGTTACTGTCCGTAGAGTGCTATATACTGTCCACAAACGGGAATTTTCTGTCCACACGGAGCCGAATACTGTCCAAAGGTAGGACATTACTGTCCGATGACTACCACTTCAATCCAATAAAGAAACCCCGCACCTTGTCCAAGATGCGGGGGATCGTTTTTTATAAAAGTTATCTTACGCCCTTCATGAATCCCTGAATAACCGGGGAAACCAGGAAGAGGATGATGCTCAATACAATGGCTGCTCCGCCGATGACACCGAAGTACGCCATTTCAGTTGCAGGGGTGTAGAATTTTACAATCTGGGCGTTTAATGCCTGTGCGGCCGCGTTGGACAGGAACCAAAGACTCATCGTTTGGGCGGAAAAGGCAGCTGGCGCAAGCTTAGTGGCTGCTGACAATCCTACCGGGGACAAGCAAAGTTCTCCAAGTACCACGATAAAGTAGCTGAGTACAAGCCAAAGCGGATTTACCAGGGCATGTTCGCCGCCGAAGTACGCTGGCAGCAAGATTACAAGGAAAGACAGACCGGCAAACAATAGGCCGAGCGCGAATTTCTTTGGAATGGATGGCTGACGATTGCCCAATTTTACCCACAGCCAAGCAAATACTGGGGCAAAAAGGATAATGAACAATGGATTCAGCGATTGGAACCAAGCTGGAGAAATGGTAAGTCCAGCAAAATCCAGCTGTGTGCGCTTATCCGCAAAGTTTGCAAGAATTGTGGCTCCTTGTTCCTGAATGGACCAGAACATGACCGATGCCAAGAAGAGCGGGATGAATGCAAGAACTCTTGAACGCTCCACTTCTGTTGTTTTTGGGCTGCGGTACATGACAATGAAGTAAATGGTTGGAATCAGGAATCCGAGAATCCCCACAAGGGCGATAAAGGAATCAAATGTAAGCAAGCCTTTTGGAATTGCGAATGCAACGATAGCTCCAATAACAACAAGGGAAAGACCGATGATCGGATATACTTTCTTCTTTTCTGCAGGTGTCATTGGGTTCGCCACATAGGTTCCTGCAAGGCCAAGATTTTTTTTCTTGGTAAACATGAACACCAGGAGACCGAAGAACATACCGACTGCGGCAATGGCAAAGCCCCAATGGAAATTATGCTTCATTCCGACTTCCCCTACAATCAGCGGGGAAAGGAATCCGCCAAGGTTGATGGACATGTAAAAAATACTGAAGCCCGCATCACGGCGCTGGTCGGCTTCACTGTAAATATCACCGACAATGCTGGATACATTCGGTTTAAGTAAACCGGTACCAAGAACGATAAGAATCATAGAAACGAAGAATAATGCGATATTTCCTGGAATGGCCAAAGCGATGTGACCAAACATGATCAAAATACCGCCGTAGAATACGGCCTTAGATGTACCGAAGATCCGGTCGGCCAGCCAGCCGCCGATGATGCCGGACATATATACAAGGGAACCATAAATGGACATAATGGCGAGTGCCGTATGTTCATCCAGGCCAAGTCCGCCTTTGGATACTTCATAGTACATATAGAATACGAGAATGGCACGCATTCCATAGTAAGAGAAGCGCTCCCAAAATTCAGTAAAGAAAAGCGTAAACAAACCTTTTGGATGGCCAAAGAATCCTTTTTGGGGGACACTTTCTACAATTTTCTGTTTATTTATGCTGGACATGTTGTGAGCCTCCTTAATCTTTTACTATAATACTTTTTCTTGTTTTGATTTGTCAAAAATTTTTTACTACCATTAATGGCAAAGAAAATCAGGTATATCAAAGGTTTTGGTAAAATTAACAATTATTCTAAAATAATAAATATTTAGTATCGGTAACTTCCTTGTATCCTTTTCCTAATAAACTCAAACCTTTGAATTGTGTTGGTGCTTGGGGTGAAATGCGTTGGTGCCTGGCACCCGTTCAACTTGGGCGCAATTCTAAATATTGCTAATCGCTCGGGTGCCAGGCACCCAAACAACTCTGGTTTAATTCCAAAGATTCCAAATCGTTCAAGTGCCAGGCACCCAAACAACTCCCAGGCCCAAACAAGGCATAGCACATTAATTTGTTTGGTAAAATAGTAAATTACTGTATATTAGTGTGATAAAATAGGGACATCAATCTAAGTTAGGGGTGTGTACATGGGGGAGTCCGAAAAAAGATCAGAAAAACTGCTTTCCATTCAAGATTTAAAGATGAGCTATGGGAAGAAAGAGGTTTTGAAAAGTGTAAATCTCGACGTCTATAAAGGTGAAATCATCGGATATATAGGGCCGAATGGCGCCGGTAAGAGCACAACGGTGAAAATCATGCTTGGCCTGCTGGACGGCTACGAAGGAAAGGTGGAAATCTTCGGAAGGGATATTTCGGATGGGGATGTGAGATATAAAAAGCGGATCGGCTATGTGCCAGAAAGTGCCGATGTGTATGACAATCTCACTGCGGGCGAATATTTGATTTTTATGGGCGAGCTCTACGGAATGAAGAGGGAGACTGCGGGGGAAAAAGCGGTCAGTTTGCTGAAAGAGTTTAGTATGGAGAATTCATTCCATTCAAGGCTCTCCTCTTTTTCAAAGGGGATGAAGCAAAAAGTCCTCATCATTTCGAGCCTGCTGCATGATCCCGATTTGCTTTTCCTGGATGAACCGCTGAGCGGTCTCGATGCCAACAGTGTCATGATCATCAAGGAGATGCTGGCAACACTTGCAGCCAAGGGTAAAACCATTTTTTATATATCCCATATCATGGATGTTGTCGAGAGAATCAGCAGCCGGATTATCTTGCTCTCAGATGGGAGAGTCGTGGCTGACGGCAGTTTCGCCGAGTTGCAGGAGCAAAGCAAAGAAGGGTCTCTGGAGGGAATCTTCAACCAGCTGACCGGTTTCAATGATCATACACATATCGCTGAAAGAATTGTATCTATTGTCAGCGGAGGACCGCATCATGAGTGATTTTAGATCACTCAAATTTTTGGACAGGTTCCGCGGCATATTTATCAAAATTGGCATTGATTATGATGTTATGAGAAAAATATTGGAGTTCAAGCTGACGATGGATCAGCGAAGGGTCCCTACTATTTTGAGTGACTCTAAAAAGCGGGATGAAGGCAACCAGTTCATCAAATCCCTCGGCTTATACGCCTTATACGGCTTAATGCTCATTCCGCTTATCGTTTTTGGCAAGCAATACATGTTTCAAATGAGCATTGTATTTGGCATCACCATGTTCATCCTAATGACTTCCATGGTATCTGATTTTTCCTCCGTACTTCTGGATGTACGGGACAAAAACATTTTAAATACGAAACCGGTCGGCAAAAAGACAATACATGCAGCCAAACTGCTGCATATCATCATTTATATGTTCATGCTTACGGGGGCATTTGTTGCCGTCCCTGTTGGGGTGGGACTGTTTACACAGGGAATGTATTTTACCCTTCTATTCTTGGCGAACCTGCTGTTGATATCTTTGTTTATTGTAGTTCTGACGGCAATTTGCTACCTGGCCATTTTGCGCTTTTTTGATGGTGAAACATTGAAGGATGCAATCAATTATATTCAAATCGCTCTGTCGGTAGGAATCCTTGTGGGCTACCAGCTGCTGGCCCGTTCTTTTACCTTTATCGACTTTCAATTCTCTTATGCCGTTGAATGGTGGCATGCACTTATCCCGCCCTTTTGGTTTGGTTCTACATTTGAATTGGTGCTGAACGGAAACTATACAGCAAATGTGGCTGGCATGTCGCTGCTTGCCCTGGCGGTGCCGGTTATGGCCATCATGATTTATTACCGGTTGATCCCAATGTTTGAACAGAGTTTACAGAAGCTCCAAAGCGAAGCGGGCAAAAGCAGAAAATCAACGGGACTGGATGGGCTTTGGGCCAGGCTGCTTTGCCGTAAAAGAGAGGAACGGGTCTTTTTCCGTTTTTCATCATTGATGATGAAGCGCGAACGGGAATTTAAATTTAAAGTGTATCCGTCTCTGGGTTTTTCCATTATTTTTCCGTTTATATTTCTGCTCAATGAGATGTGGGTGCGTTCTTTTGAAGAGGTGGGCCAAGGGGGGATGTATTATTACATTTATTTTACCAACCTGATGATACCGACGGTTGTCCACATGGTGACCTTCTCGGGCAAATACAAAGGGAGCTGGATTTATCGGGCAGCACCCATTAAAGATTTGGGTATGGTTTACAGTGCGGCCTACAAAGCATTCTTGGCCAGGCTCTATTTGCCGGTTTTTGTGTTTGTCAGCATCTTGTTTATATGGATTTTCTCAAGCCGTATTATTCCGGATCTGCTGGCTGTTCTCTTATCAGGAATAGCTATGGTATTAATCACCCATAAACTCCTGAACGCCGGACATTTGCCCTTTTCGAAACCCATTGATTATATTCAGGAGGGGAAAACGGCTATCATCACCCTCCTTTTGCTCCTATCCGGATTTTTCGTTCTGGTGCATTTCCTTGTCCGTACGATGGAATACGGATTATACATTTATTTGGCGTTATTGATCATAGCCATACCGATTGCATGGCGAGTAATGTTCTCAGGTAAAAAACAAGCAATACGGGAAGCTGGAACATCCTGGAATGCACCGGTGAAAAATTAACGACTGAAGGGCTGGCTCTGAAAAGGGCCAGCTTTTTTTGTTGTGTGGGAGTTGTGTGGGAGTTTTTTGGGTGCCTGGCACCAAAACGATTGGCAACATTCAGAATCGTTTCCAATTTGTTTGGGTGCCTGGCACCAAAACAACCTGGCACCAAAACAATTCCCCGAGAATATGACATTTGTCACCTCATTTTCGTTACATTATCTACTGATGGTGTCACGCGGAATTTTCTACAATGGAGTCATAATCAACGGAGGTGACCGGGTTGGATAATGTTGTTGAGATAACGCAGTTGACGAAAATGTTCAAGGATAAGAAAGCGGTGGACGATGTATCATTTTCCATAAGAAAAGGAGAAGTGGTGGCCATTCTGGGCCCGAATGGCGCCGGAAAGACCACTACGATGCTGATGATGCTCGGGCTGTTGAGTCCTTCTGCCGGCAAGGCAAAGCTGTTCGGCCGGGATGCAAAAGAGAAGGGCATCCGTGAAAAAATCGGTGTCATGCTGCAGGAGGTAAGCCTTATGGATGGCTTGAAGGCAAAGGAGATCATCCGTCTATTCCAAAGCTATTATCCAAATCCATTGCCGATGGAGCAATTGATCGGCCTGACGGGTTTGACGCAAGAGGACCTCAAAACCAGGACAGAAAAGCTTTCGGGGGGGCAGAAGAGGCGAGTGGGATTTGCGCTTGCCCTTACCGGGAATCCGGATCTGCTGTTCTTCGATGAGCCGACAGTCGGCATGGATGTGTCGGCACGCAAGGTGTTCTGGGAAACTGTCAAAGAACTTTCAACTAAGGGCAAAACCATCATTTTCTCCACTCACTACCTGCAGGAAGCCGATGATGTGGCAGACCGCATCATTTTATTTAAAAATGGCAGCGTCATCGCGGACGGCACGCCGAGGGACATCAAGGGAAGGCTGACCAAGCAGGCTGTTTCGTTCGTTGCTCCCGACGAGGTGCCGATAGAGGTGTTCCTACAGCTGCCATTTGTTTCAGATGTGCATGAAAAAGAAGGAAGGACCTATGTCATCACGGAAGATACTGACGCCGTCCTATCCATCATTTTTGAAGAAAAGCTGTATGTGAAAGATATTCAAATCGAAAAGGGGCGGCTGGAAGAAGCATTTGAACAGCTGACCGCCGGACAAAAGGAGGCCATATAAATGAGAGTCATGGCAAATCAGTGTAAAGCCGAGATATTGCGTCTGTTCAGGAACCCTTACTACGTTTTTTGGTCCCTTTTCATGCCGATTGTGTTCTATGTTATTTTTACCAAAGTATTGAATGTTGGAGCCCCGGACAAGAAACTGTGGGATGCCCATTTTCTCATGTCCATGGCTGCCTTCAGTGTCATGGGCAGCTCCATCATGACCTTGGGGATACGTATTGTACAGGAGCGGACAGAAGGCTGGACCACCTTTATGAAGGTGACTCCCCTTTCAGGCATCATCTATTTTGCGGCCAAAATGCTCGGGCAGACGATGATCCATCTCTTTTCCATTATCGTTATATTTATCGCCGGTTCCTTGATCAATGGGGTTTCTTTGGCGGCCGGTGAATGGATCATGTGCGGACTCTGGATTCTGGCTGCATCGTTGCCTTTCCTGGCACTAGGAACGCTCGTTGGCACGATGAAGCGCGTCGACACCGCCACCGGAGTAAGCAATGTCATCTATATGCTGCTTGCTGTTACAGGCGGGATGTGGATGCCGGTCGAAGTGCTGCCGAAAACCATTCAGACGATTGGTTCCTGGCTGCCTGCCTATCATTTCGGGGCTGGAGCCTGGGAAATGATAAGAGGCCAAATGCCTGAAGTGAAAAATATCCTGATTTTGGCAGGCTACCTCATCCTGTTCATGGTATTATCAACGTATATCCGAAGAAAACAGGAAGTGGTGTAATTGGAACGAAAAAGGAAGCTGGTCATTTTTCCTGAAAAATATGGCTTCTTTCCATATATTTTCTTGATTTACTTGGTGATGCCCATCATGGGCATGACGGCTGAAAGAGGATTGAAAGCTGTGTTTGGCTATGGGATGCTCGCTCTGTTTCTAGTCACCTACCGGCAGCTGTTTTGCCTGATGGGCGAAAAATCATATTCCTATTGGCTTGCCATCCAGCTGGGCATCGTATTTGTTCTCGGCGTCTGGTATGATCCGAATAACCTGTTCATGGGCTTCTTCCCGGC
>DATBUB010000002.1:0-8838 GCA_036516555.1 Bacillaceae bacterium | reverse complement strand
CAGCGTTCGTCCTGAGCCAGGATCAAACTCTCATTGAAGTTTGGTTAGCTCATAAATAAAGCTGGCAATGGTTTAAAAAACCATTGGTCTTGCAATTATTGTTGACGTTGTTTCGTTCAGTTTTCAAAGATCAAACTTGCTTGTCCGCCCTCAACGGCGACTTTCTTATAATACTACAGCCTCTCTCAACTGTCAATAGCTTTTTAATAAGGTGATGACGGCTGTCTCGCAGGCACAAATAATAATATAACAAGTTTTTTTGTTGGGTGCAATCCTTATTTCAATAAAATATGCACACCATTTTTTAGACATAAAATGGCCTGCAGCCTTTATCAGGTTACCTGCAGACCATCGGACATCACGTCTTCTAAAAAGAGCATTCGATTACGTTCCAAGTCGACGATTTCTTCTGTATCTAAAATTTTGACAAGCGGTCTCGTCAATGCATCCGTCTTCACAAATAGAATTTCCCCAACGCGTCCGTCTGACAGTCTGACGGGAGTGCCGGCTGGCAGGGATGCGACGATGGACATAAGGACATTCAATATAGAAATATCAAATTGGCCAAAATGATCCTCCTCCATGATCTGAAGAGTTCTGAAAGGGGATATTTTGCCTTTATACAAGCGTTCCGTCGTCATGGCATGGAACATGTCAGCCAAGGCAACGATCTGCGATATCAAATGGATTCGATTCCCTTTTTCACCCATAGGATAGCCGCTGCCGTCCAGACGCTCATGATGCTGAAGCACAGCAAGCTTCGTTTCAGGCTTCAGCAGAGAGATGTTTTTCACGAGCTGGTAGCTGTATACGGGATGCTTCTTGACTTCATTCCGCTGGACTTCATTCAGATTCCCCTGTTTTAACAGTGTCCTCTCCGGAATTTTAGCCATGCCGCTGTCCGCCAGACACCCCGCCAATGCCACCTGCATGCATTGCCCTTTATCATGGCCCATTGCTTTGGCGATAGCACTGCTGATGGCGGCCACAGCCACAGGATGATGATACATATACTCTTCTTTGTTTCCGTACAGGTGCAGTTGGCGGATCCACCCCTTGTGGTCCTCTATGGCTTCGATAAGCGGAAGGAGCAGCGCTCTTATATTGGTGATGTTAATCCCAATTCCCGATTGCCAGGATTGGAACTCTTTTTTATATAAATCAGCTGCTGTCTTGAAGCTTTGCGCGATGGATGACACAGCCGGCACCGGCACGGCGGCGGCCTCGGTCTGTTCTTCCGGTCTGCGTTCCTCCGGTTTGAATATCTCGCCGCTTTCCGTCCTGCTCCGGACTTCTGCTTCTTCTACAAGAAAAGCCTTGAGTACAGCTATATGTTGTTCTGTCAGGATGGTATTGGCCGGGATGATGGGATATCTCGTCTTGCCCATCACATCCTTGATCAGCATGCATCCTGCTTGCAGGTCCGTTACTTTGACTCTCACAATTAGTCCCCCAAGTTGTTATCTCTTTTCTATATTGTACCAAAAAAGGCGCCGCATGGGGCGCCTTTTCAGAAAATTATCTTTTTATCCTAACGTATCATTCGCTGGCGATTTCATCCGTTGGGGTCGTTGAAATTTCCTCGACCCCATCTTCTTTCTCCACCTTGGCGACGGTAGCGACAAACTCTTCGTCCCGCAGGCTGATGAGTTTGACCCCTTGTGTATTCCGGCCCAGCACCGAAATATCCTCGACGGCCATCCGGATGATGATTCCTCCAGCTGTGATCAGCATCAGATCCTCATCGCCCTTAACGGTTTCAACAGCGACGACAGTCCCGGTTCTTTCCGTGATGTTGCAGGTGATCAGCCCTTTTCCGCCACGGGTCTGCGAGCGGTACTCAGCAGCCGGCGTACGCTTTCCGTAGCCGTTCTTCGTAACCACCAGCACATCATGGTCCTCCTCGAGAATTTCCATGCCGACGACTTCATCATCTCCGGATAGGTTGATCCCTTTCACCCCTGTAGCCGTTCTGCCCATGGACCGGGTATCCGTTTCATGGAATCGGATCAGGAGTCCGTTCTTCGTACCGATGACAATGTCTTTATTGTTGTCCGTCAGCTTCACGGAGATGAGTTCATCATTTTCCCGGAGGCTCAGAGCAATCAGGCCATTGTTGCGGATGTTGGCGAAACCGGAAACCGGCGTCCGTTTAACCACACCTTGTTTCGTGGTAAAGAACAGATACCAGTCTTCCAGGAATTCTTCCACGCAAATGATGGTGTTGATCCACTCGTCTTTCTCAATGCCGAGAAGGTTGATGATCGGCAACCCTTTAGCCGTTCTGCTGTATTCAGGGACTTCATATCCCTTTGCCCGGTATACTTTTCCTTTGTTCGTAAAGAACAGGATCGTATCATGTGTGGACGTGGTGATGAGGTGTTCAACAAAGTCATCCTCATTCGTTCCCATTCCTTGTATGCCGCGGCCGCCCCGTCGCTGGCTCCGGTAAGTGGAGATTGGCAGACGCTTGATATAGCCGTTATGCGTCAAGGTGATGACGATGTTTTCCCTTGGGATCAAGTCTTCATCCTCAATCTGCTCAATGCCGCCCGCCACAATTTCGGTGCGCCGGCCATCATCAAAGCGTTCCTTGATTTCGGTAAGCTCTTCGCGGATGATTTCAAGAACTTTTTCCTCATCTGCCAAAATAGCTTTCAATTCAGCGATAAGCTTGATGAGTTCCTGATATTCTTCTTCAATTTTTTCGCGTTCCAAACCGGTGAGGCGCTGGAGACGCATATCGAGAATGGCTTGCGCCTGCTTCTCGCTCAGATTAAATTGCTCCATCAAACCGGCACGTGCAATATCGGTGGTCGCCGATCCCCTGATCAGGCTGATGATGGCATCGATATGATCAAGCGCGATTCGAAGCCCTTCCAGAATATGCGCACGGGCTTCCGCCTTTCGCAATTCATATTCCGTCCGGCGCCTGATGATGACTTTCTGGTGTTCCAGGTAGTAATACAAGCATTGCTTTAAATTCAGGATTTTCGGCTGTCCGTCCACCAACGCGAGCATATTGATTCCAAAGCTTGTCTGCAAGGAGGTCAGCTTATAAAGATTATTCAAAATGACGTTTGCGTTGGCATCCCTTCGAACCTCCATCACGATCCGCATTCCGTTTCGGTCGGATTCGTCCCTCAGGTCTGTGATGCCGTCCAGCTTTTTCTCGCGGACCAGCTCTGCAACCCGCTCAATGAGCTTAGCTTTGTTGACCTGGAAGGGGAGCTCCGTCACGATGATGGTTTCTCTTCCGTTTGACTTCGTTTCGATTTCCACCTTGGCACGCATGATGATCGAACCGCGGCCTGTTTCATACGCTCTTCTGATTCCGCTTCTGCCTACAATCAAACCGGCGGTAGGGAAATCCGGACCCTGGATGTGCTCCATCAATTCCTGGATCGTAATGTCAGGATCGCGGCTTAAAGTGAGCAGGGCATCAATGACCTCTCCCAGCTGGTGCGGAGGGATGTTTGTGGCCATACCGACCGCAATGCCGGAGGAGCCGTTGACCAGCAGGCTCGGGAAGCGTGCGGGCAACACGACCGGTTCTCTTTCCGAACCGTCGTAGTTGTCCTTGTAATCGATGGTGTCCTTATTCAAATCCCTGACAAGCTCCATCGAGATTTTGGACATCCTGGCTTCCGTATAACGCATCGCTGCCGCAGAGTCGCCGTCCACAGATCCGAAGTTTCCGTGTCCGTCCACGAGCATATAACGGTAGCTGAAATCCTGCGCCATGCGGACCATGGTTTCATACACGGCAGAATCCCCGTGCGGATGATATTTACCGATGACTTCCCCGACGATACGGGCTGATTTTTTGTAGGCTTTGTCGCTCGTCATACCCAGGTCGTTCATTGCATACAGGATCCGGCGGTGAACAGGCTTCAAACCGTCACGGACATCCGGGAGCGCACGTGAAACGATAACGCTCATTGCATAATCCAGGAATGAAGAACGCATCTCTTGGCTTAAGTTGATTTCTTGTACGTTTGATTTCGGTAGATCTGCCATACCAACTGGGAACCTCCCTTTTCTTGGCGATAAACAGAATGAAGCAGCATGATGTACTCACCGCCGCCCCATTACTGTCATCCGCCTTCCGTGCTTCTATATATCCAAGTTCTTTACATACAGAGCATTTTCTTCAATAAACAGCCTGCGTGGCTCGACTTTTTCCCCCATCAGCATTTCGAAAGTCTCATCCGCTTCGATGGCCGCTGCTTCCAGGCTGACCTGCAAGAGAGTCCGGCTTTCCGGATTCATCGTCGTTTCCCAAAGCTGTTCAGGGTTCATCTCACCCAGCCCTTTATAGCGCTGGATGCCCGGCTTCGGCTGCTGAGGCATTTCTGCCAGGACGCTTTCCAATTCCTTATCCGAGTAAGCGTAGCTGATTTTCTTGCCTTGTGAGATTTTATACAAAGGCGGCTGGGCAATATAAATGTAACCCGCTTCAAGCAGAGGGCGCATATACCGGTAAAAGAGCGTGAGAAGCAGGGTCCGGATATGGGCGCCGTCGACGTCCGCATCGGTCATGATGACCACTTTATGATAACGGGCCTTGGAAATATCAAAATCTTCGCCAATGCCTGTGCCAAGTGCGGTGATGATGGTCCGCACCTCGCTGTTGGACAGGATTTTGTCAAGGCGCGCCTTTTCCACATTGATGATTTTTCCTTTGAGCGGCAAAATCGCCTGGAAATGCCGGTCGCGTCCCTGCTTGGCGGAGCCGCCGGCGGAGTCACCCTCCACCACATACAGTTCGCTGATTGCCGGATCGCGGGAAGAACAGTCCGCCAGTTTCCCCGGAAGGTTTGATATTTCAAGCGCACTCTTTCTCCTTGTCAGCTCGCGTGCCTTTTTCGCAGCAAGGCGTGCCCTGGCGGCCATCAGACCTTTGTCTACGATTTTGCGGGCGAGTGTCGGATTCTCAAGAAGAGTCTTCTCAAAATGCTCTGAAAACAGCGCATCGGTAATGGCACGTGCTTCTGTGTTGCCCAGCTTTGTTTTCGTCTGTCCTTCGAACTGGGGATCCGGGTGCTTGATGGAAATGATGGCCGTCAGACCCTCCCGAACGTCTTCCCCAGACAGGTTGCTGTCGTTGTCTTTGAAAATATTGTACTTGCGGGCATAGTCATTGATGACCCGGGTCAAAGCCGTCTTAAACCCGGACTCATGCGTCCCGCCTTCATATGTGTGGATATTGTTCGCAAAAGAATAGATGTTGCTCGCAAAGCCATCGTTGTATTGCATGGCCACTTCAATGGTGATGCCGTCGCGTTCCCCCTCGATATAGACAGGGTCCTCGTGCAATACTTCCTTGGAGCGGTTCAAATGCTCGACGTATGATCTGATTCCGCCTTCGTAATGGTATTCATTGCTCTTTTCCTCTTCGCGCTTGTCTTCAATAACAAGTTTCAGCCCTTTGTTCAAAAAGGCCAATTCGCGGAGTCTCGTAGCCAGCGTATCGTACTCATAGACAATAGTCTCTGTGAAAATTTCAGGATCCGGCTTGAAATGGATAGTGGTACCGGTCCGGTCCGTTTCTCCGATCACCTTCAAGTCAAAGCATGGCACCCCGCGCTCATACTTTTGATAATGGATCTTTCCGTTCAGGTGCACGTATACTTCCAGTTCAGAAGAGAGTGCGTTTACCACGGATGCACCTACCCCGTGCAGACCGCCTGATACTTTATAGCCTCCGCCGCCGAATTTCCCTCCGGCATGGAGAACGGTCAAAATGACCTCAACCGCCGGCCTTCCCATCTTCTCCTGGATACCGACCGGAATTCCGCGGCCGTTGTCCTTGACGGTGATGCTGTTGTCTTCCTCGATGGAAACAACGATCTTATCGCAGTAGCCGGCAAGGGCTTCGTCAATACTGTTATCCACGATTTCCCACACAAGATGGTGCAGCCCTTTTCCGCTCGTCGAACCTATATACATGCCCGGCCGTTTCCTTACGGCTTCGAGCCCTTCCAATACCTGTATCTGATTTTCATCATATGATTGTTGCTGCATTTCCTTCTGTTCCATTGACAAATGGACTCACCTGCACTTTCAATCAATTTACATGCAATCTATATGAAACTCGCTTTTATCCTTACATCGAGTGCTTCTTTAACGTTCCGGCAGAAATAGGGGATAAATACATATGGGACCCTGTAATGACGAGGGTCTTGAAAGAGCCTTCCGTAAGCCTGGAGACATCCTTGCTCCTTTTGTCCAGCAATTCAAGAATGGTTTCGGACTGGTTGACCGTGTCCTTATCCAATATGGCAACGATTTCGCTGGACCGGATCATGACATTGTCGCCAACATGCACATACATGCCTCCACCTCATTTCACCCTTTCCATGACACCGCCCCGGACCGAGAAAGTGGTCGCTTCTCTCAGCGTCTGATGGTCAATGCCATCCACCGTGGTCGTTGTCACAAATGTTTGAACCTTTCCCTTAATCGTGTTGAGCAAATGGGATTGACGAAAATCATCCAATTCCGACAGGACGTCATCCAGCAGAAGAATCGGGTACTCCCCGATTTCCGAGTGGATCAGCTCGATTTCCGCAAGCTTTACCGACAGGGCTGTCGTGCGCTGCTGGCCCTGCGATCCGAATGTCTGCACATCGCGTTCGTTCACAAAAAAGAACATCTCGTCGCGATGCGGGCCGATCAGGGTAACTCCCCGGTCAATTTCACGCTCCCGTACCGATTGGAACTTTTCTTCGAACACTCCTATCATCTTTGACCAGTCGGTGCTTTCCGATACCTCGATAGACGGCTTATATTGAATATTCAGCGTTTCCAGCCCCCTGGAGATGCCGGCATGGATCGGCTGTGCCCATTCCTCGAGCAGCCGGATGAATTCAAAGCGTTTCCGGATGACTTTGACCGCCACCTCGATATATTGTTCAGTCAGTACCTCGAGAA
Organism: Bacillaceae bacterium; assembly: GCA_036516555.1. Classification (GTDB taxonomy): domain Bacteria; phylum Bacillota; class Bacilli; order Bacillales; family Bacillaceae_C; genus DATBUB01. The sequence goes on along the minus strand of DATBUB010000002.1, from coordinate 1,902 downwards.
AGGTCCGGTCCGACTGTTTCTTGATCTGCAGCTGTTTCAGATAGTGGTTCCGCTGCTGCAGAATTTTTTGAAATTGGCTCATATCATGAAGGTAAACGGGCGACACCTGGCCAATCTCCATATCAATAAAACGACGCCTTACTTGAGGGCTCCCTTTTACAAGATGGAGATCTTCAGGCGCAAACATGACAACATTCATATTACCGATATATTGACTGAGCTTCTTCTGCTCTATGTGGTTGAAGCGGGCCTTTTTCCCCTTCTTTGAAATGGTCAGTTCAAGAGGGACCGATCCCCTTGATTTTTGAACCCTACCCTTTATTTTAGCATATTCTGCGTCCCAGCGGATTAAATCTTTATCATTTGATGTCCGGTGTGACTTCGCCATGCCCAAAACATAGATCGATTCCATGACATTTGTTTTGCCTTGGGCATTTTCGCCAAGGATGACATTTACATTGTTCTCAAATGTAACGGACAGTTCCTTGTAATTCCGGTAATTGGTCAATTCCAGTTCTTCAATATACATACAGTCAGCTTCCTTTAACGGCCAATGGAAAATGTCCCGACTTCGGGAATGTCAATCCTGTCGCCCGGTACAAGCTTCCGGCCCCTTCTCTGGTCCTGTTCGCCGTTCACAAACACTTCATGCTCGCTGAGGAACCATTTGGCCATGCCGCCGGACTGGATGACCTCGGCCAGTTTCAGGAATTGTCCAAGTGTTATCGTATCCGTATCAATTTTGATTTCGGTGTCCACTTCATCACTCTTTCCGTGAGTAGTCTCTACTTATATTTTACTAAACAATCATGAGTATGACAAAGAATTGGAGAGCGGCCCCGGAAAGAGAAAAATCCCGCCGGCTGGGGCAGGATTTCTCTATATTTGATCCCTCTTGGGGCTGACCTTAAAACGTTCTTACCGGAAGGATGAGCTGAAGGATGGACGGGTCTTCCACCGAACGGATGATGAACGGCCTCATCGCTCCCGTAAAGCTGATGGTGATCTCTGTCCCTTCCAGCGCCTTCAGTGCATCCATCATATATTTGGCGCTGAATGAGATTTTCAATTCCTCTCCCTCGACGGACTGGCTTTGGATCTGCTCCACCACTTTTCCGATTTCCGGGGTATTGGAGGAGACTTCAATGGTTTGTCCTTCCAATGTGGCGAATTTCACCACGTTGTTCCTTTCCCCTCTGGCCAATAGCGATGCACGGTCAATGGCCTGCAGGAAGTCCTTGGAATTCAGTGTGATTTCCGTTTTACTTTCGGTTGGAATCAAGCGGGATGTATCCGGATAATTCCCTTCCAGCAATCTTGAGAAAAATAACATGTTTTTCGCTTTAAACAAAATTTGGTTTTCCGTAATGACGATATCGACCGGATTATTTGTATCATCCAAGATTTTGCTTAACTCTGTCAGGCTTTTCCCAGGAATGACGGCATTGTAGCTGTCGCCAGGGCTGATATCGACCGGAGCCGTTCTCATGGCAAGGCGATGGCTGTCGGTTGCTGTGCAGGACAGGGTTCCATCTTCAATACGCCAGTTTACACCTGTCAAGATGGGGCGTGTTTCTGAGGCGGACACTGCAAAAACGGTCTGCCTGACAAGAGTTTTAAGCAGGTCGGTCGGCATGGAAAAAACGTGTTCTTCCGCAATTTGGGGCAGATGCGGATATTCTTCCGGATCCAGTCCGTTCAGATTGAATTCCGCCTTGCCGGAACGGATGATCGTCTGATGATGGCTGAGAACTTCAATTTCCACTGTATCCATAGGTAGTTTCCGTACGATCTCCCCGAAAAACCTGGCATTTAGCACCACACCGCCCTGTGCTTTGATTTCTACGATTTCATCCCCGTCTTCTTCTTTAGGAATGAAAGATTCAATGGAAATGTCCGAGT
>DATBUB010000001.1:0-2912 GCA_036516555.1 Bacillaceae bacterium | reverse complement strand
TATATAGGAAGGCTATTTCCCATTAAACCGCATTGATTAAGTATAAAACTTACATCAGGTGCGGTTTTTTTATTTTTCAAAGGAGGCAAGGATGATGAAAAAGATGGAGTATCAAAATGTAAAAGGTACACAAGATTATTTGCCGGATGCAGAAGCCGTAAGAAGGGATGTTAGGAGAACTCTGGAAGACGTCTTTATTCTGTATGGCTGCAAGCCATTGGAAACACCTATTTTGAATTATAGGGAGCTGCTTGCATCGAAGTATGGCGGAGGCGCAGAAATATTAGAGGAAATGTATACGCTGACTGACAGAGGAGATAGAGATTTGGCACTCAGGTATGACCTGACAATCCCCTTTGCAAAAGTGGTTGCCATGAACCCGGCGATTAGAATGCCGTTCAAGAGATACGAGATAGGCAAAGTATTTAGGGACGGTCCCATAAAGACTGGCCGGTTCCGTGAATTTACGCAGTGTGATGTCGATATCGTCGGGGTGGATTCCCAAGTTGGGGAAGCAGAATTGATGATGATGGCTCTAGAAGCATTCCGCAGAATAAATTTAAAAGTAGTTATTCAGTACAACAATCGAAAGCTATTGACGGGAATGCTTGAAGTGTTTGAAACAGAGAAAGAAAAAGTGAATCAGGCTGTGTTAATTCTCGATAAGCTTGAGAAAGTTGGAGTGGAGGCTGTTTTAAAGGAACTTGCTGATCAAGGATTATCCAATCTAACGGTAAGGATGATCAAACAGTTTCTTCTTGATCAAAATAATACAAAATATAGCTACTTTGATCCTTACAGTAAGCAAAATGAACAAGTTAAACAGGGGTTAAAGGAGTTAAAAGAACTGGAAGGTTATTTATCTTTTCTGGGGGTCAATAGCGAGTGTGTATTTAACCCGTTTTTGGCCAGGGGTTTAGAGATATATACGGGAACCATTTATGAGGTCTTCTTATCAGACGGATCCATAAAATCAAGCATTGGGAGCGGCGGGAGATACGATAATGCCATTGGCGGGCTGATGGGTACAAATGAAACGTTCTCAACGGTTGGCATTTCATTTGGGTTAGATGTTATTTATACAGCCATACAAGCATCGAAGGAAAATACAGCCGCAAGAGCGGATGTCGATTTTTATATAGTACCAATAAACACCCAGAAAGAATCATTATTGGCAGCAACCTATTTAAGGCGGCAAGGGTACAAGGTTGAACTGGAAATGGGAAACAAGAAATTAGGGAAAGCATTAGATAAAGCCAATAAAGAGAAGGTGAACAACGTTATCATCATTGGAGAGGATGAAGTTAAAAACAAAGAACTTCGAATCAAGGATATGATGACGGGGGAAGAAAGGACGGAACGTTTTCTTTTTAAAGAATGAGCGATGAGCAGGTCCAGCTTACTGCAGCCAGACAAACATAAAAGGCCGCCACACACCAGGTTGTGCTGACCGAGACGGTGTGGCGAGCTTATTATTAGACCGGCGGATCTTCTTTTTAATCTATGAAAAGCTTTGTCGCATGAACCTGCATTTTTCAGATCTGTAAAAAATGGTAAAATGATTACAGCTAAGTTTTTAGGGAGAGTTCTCAATGAAATTATTTCTGTCCATATATAGTTTGCAAATATTGATTTTCATATTATTCTTTCAATATTTATTTGTATATGTTCCTGCTGGCTTTAGGAACTTTATATGGTGGATTTTACCTTAGGCGGGTTTGCGGGAGGGTTTGTTGGAATCAAACGGACAGGGGATAAAATGTATTTATTCCTTCTGTCCTCCGGGTTGATATTCATGAGCATCCTGCTACTCATTCTATGGTGTTATATGATGCTTGCTTCCATGTGAAAAGTACAGGACTGAGGAAAAAGTTGGCATCGTATGTCCTGCCATCTTTTTTAGGTTGATATATAATATAAAAGAGAGAATATTTCGACATGGGAAAAGTGGATAAATGGGGAGAGTACAGGAGGGAGTATATTGGTAATCAAGGATTCATGGTTTACAGTTCAAAAAATAGATGAGACAACTTACGCTATTAGCGAGTATGGCCACTGGGAAAAAGTCCATTCTTTTTTACTTTTAGGAGAAGAAAAAGCGGCCCTCATTGATACAGGGCTTGGCATTGACAATATAAAAAGAATAACGGATCAATTAACCAGCTTGCCTATTGATGTGATCACAACGCATGTTCATTCAGATCATATTGGCAGTCACGGAGAGTTTGAAAATATTTTTGTTCATGAAGAGGAAAGGGATTGGCTGGTAAATGGGATTGTCGGATTATCATTGGAACAAATAAGAGAAAATACAGCCAGGGATATTACCATTCCAACCCCTAAAAGCTTTAATCCAGATACGTATGTACCGTTTACAGGTGAGCCAACAGGGCTTTTAAAGGATGGGGATTCGATTGATTTAGGAAATAGAAGACTGCTCATTTATCATACACCTGGACACTCTCCCGGACATATTGCCATTTTGGATGAAACATCGGGCTATTTGTTTACAGGTGATCTTTTTTATGGTGAAACACCCATCTATGCTTTTTACCCAACTACAAACCCGGTAGATCTGGTTCATTCTTTAGAAAGAATCACAGAAATTCCTGATATAACAATGATTTATGGTTCACATAATACGTTAGGAATTACTCCAAATATATTAGAGGAAGTAAAAGCTGCAGTTACCTATTTGAGGGAACAGAACTTGATGAAGTTTGGAACCGGGGTTCATGAATTCAATGGTTTTAGTGTGAAATTTTGAAGCAGGGATTATGATAAAGTGTGAATGACAATCCATGTTTATTATTAAGATGAGAAAAAAACAAGTTAGAGAGATAGGGTATTTTTAACAAATCTATAGCACTTTGTTTCATCTGTACTATACATACTCCACCTCATTATAAGCA